>JAEEXW010000193.1 GCA_016287995.1 Bacteroidales bacterium | reverse complement strand
TAAGCCACGGAACGTGCATTGTATCAGGCTTGTTTTTCAAATAACCCGGAATAAGCGAAATTTTAATGTTAATTTTGTTTTTTACCTTTTGCGGAAAATATTCAACGGACGAAGAATCATGAAAAATATATTTTTCGGGGGTCAATTTTACGGAATCACCTATCAAATAATAACTTCCGTAAAGAGTAACCTCACCCGCCATTTCAGAGGAATACCAATAAGTAAAAGTGCCGTCAGAATGAAAATTATAAATAAAACAATTAGTGGCATAACCATCACAATTTTCGCTGTGATAGATGCCGGAAATTTTTTTTACGGCACATGAAGGGGTCAAAAAAAATACTGCCAAAAAAACAAGATTCCTCATTTTAGAAAATCAAATAACCCCCGTAGCCAAAGCCAAAAGTATCGAATAATATTTAGACTCTATGCTGTCAGCACGCGAAGTCAATATTACAGGACATTTTACACCTGCAAGAATTGATGCAACGTTAGAATTTGCGATTTTGGTGTTAGCCTTATAAAAGGCATTTCCGGCTTCGATATTCGGGAAAATCAAACAATCGGCATCTCCTTGGATAACGCTCCTAACCTCTTTAATTTCAGCGGCTTCCTTGTTGATAGCAACGTCCAATCCGAGAGGTCCGTCAACAATGCAGCCAAGTTGTCCCCGCTCACTCATTTTAGAAATTATAGCCGCATCATGTCCCGCTTTTATAGCCATAGACACAAGTTCCGTAGCCGCAATCAAAGCAACTTTCGGATTGTCAATATATAATCTTTCTGCCATCTTAACAAGAGAGTTAAGAATCCTGAGTTTCTGCTTAAAATCAGGCTCAGGCAAAACCGCTGCATCACCAAAAATCAAAAGCCGGTCAAGATTTTTATTTTCGATAATTCCGATGTGGCTTATTGTGCTGTCAAGTGTCAAAAGTCCTGAATTTCTGTGTAATACGGCTTTTAGATAACGCTCCGAACTTATAAGCCCCTTCATCAAAATATCGGCTCTGCCGGAAGACACTTTTCTTACCGCAGCCTCCAAAGCATTGTCATCATCAAGGGAGTCTATAATTTCGTAATTGTCCAAAGAAATGCCGCATTGAAATGCGTTTCTTTCAATTTTTGACCTCTGACCAATCAAGGCGACTTCAATAAGAGATTCGCTGCGTGCCTTTTCGACAGCACGCAACGTATGAGAATCATAAGGACAAGCCACTGACAATTTTTTTTCGCCCGCATCTTGTGCCAAAGGTAATAATTGCGATAATTTCGTTACCATCTCGTAATTTTTTTCCGCAAAGATAAATTTTTTTCATCAAAACGGCAAAAAATTTTTCTTTCTCTCAGCCACAGCCACACACTCCATCTCAATAAGCCACGTCGGACGACAAACAGGCGCAAGAGTAATAATACGCGGAATATCAGGAAAACGCTTGTCAAAAATATCCTTAACTATTTGATAATCCGCAATATCACGAAGATAAATAACAATTTGCGCAACATCGTTAAAGCCGCTTTCAGCCTCTGTTAAAAGCGCGTTGACGTTTTCAATCATGCGATAAGTTTGCTTGATAATGTCGCCGATATAAAGTACGTTTCCTTTGTTGTCGATACTTGCTGTACCAGAAATGTAAATCTCGGCTCTATCACCAAATTCTACGCAAGTACCCCGCTCAAATGTTACGCCGTATTCGTATGTAGGATTTAGATTCTCAGGCGCATAGAGATATTTTACCTGCTCAGTTTTGTGTCCTGAAAGAGCGTATGTGCCAAGTTGAACAAGAGCCTTAGTTTCTGCGGGAAGCCCTCCGATACCTGTTGAAGCAATATAATGCGTTTTCTCGGTAAGACCCTGATTTATAAAATTTTCACGGCGGGCTTTCACCATGCCGGCGTATTGCGTGTCAACATCGCGGACAAAAAACCATGTGCGTATACAATTGTCGGCCAGAGTAGCACTAAATTTCGACAAAGCCTCTTCGTAACAGGTAAGAAGTTTTTCAGTCTGAGCCGCGCTGTCGCCCTCAGTACTCTGCATACCCATTTTATAAATGTGAGTGTAGCCGTTGTGAGAGGCGGTAAGGCAGTTGTGCTGTGTGCTGATTTTCATTCCCTTAGCAAGATAAAGCCAAACAGCAACTTTGCTACCGTCCAAAGGAGGCTGCTGAATCAGCGACACCTGAGGCAAGTCAGAATCTTTTATCAACGGCTTTTGATTGGTGCTATCGCTCAAAAAATAACGTTTAAAAACGATTTCTGCCCCTAAAATTTCAGGACGTTGCAAGAATAACTCCTCAGCCTTGCAAATTCTTGAATATTGTCCGGGAAAAATTTCACCTCTCGGTTCTATATGTATAATTGCGTGGTATTCAGCCACTTTGTCTTGCGGTGCAAATTCTGAAACCTCGATATTAGCACCTAAATCTTTAAATTGTATATCAAATTTTTTCATAATCCTTTTTTTTTAACTATTTGCATAACTATGCATTCCGCCTAAAAAATAATTCACTCCGAAATATGTCATTAAGACTGTTAAAAACGCAAAAATCAAGTATTTATGCAGTTTTTTGTCATCGCTGAAAATTGTCAGACTTTTTGAATGAAACGGCATGGCGTATACCATAAAAGTTATCAAAGCCCAAGTTTCTTTCGGGTCCCAACTCCAATACCGTCCCCACGAAATATTTGCCCAAACCGCGCCCAAGAAAATACCGATACCGAGCAAAATTTCAGCAGGATAGAGCATTATACGGCTCAAAACTGCAAGTTGACTTGTTTTTTCGCTATCATTTATCAGCAAAGAAAAAATACCGCTGAAAAACGTAAAACTAAGCAAACTATACGCAATCATAATCGTTGAAACATGGGCACTAAGAATCGGCGAATTTAAAACCGGCATAAGCGGCGTAATTTGCGGATTTCTTTGTCCAAGCCATGCCACCAAAAGCG
This sequence comes from Bacteroidales bacterium, assembly GCA_016287995.1. Lineage (GTDB taxonomy): Bacteria > Bacteroidota > Bacteroidia > Bacteroidales > UBA3824 > UBA3824. Next base: position 3,163 of record JAEEXW010000193.1, on the reverse strand, counting down.
TAAAACCGGAAATCAGAAAACCAAACGGCGTCAAGATTTTTATTTTTTTCCCGAAACCCAACGCCAAAAGCATAATAATCAACGACATAAAGAGCATTGTTTCGTAACCATTGCCCATCGGAACGCGCCCCGAAATATACCACCTCAAAATATATCCGCAAACATCAAAAACAAGTGAAACCAACAGCGCAATTCTTAGTCCTGAAAAGAATTTTTCAGACAGTTTTTTTGACAAAACAATCACCACAAAAGCCAAAAATCCGATGGTGAGATTTATCATGAAAAGAATTTTAGCAAAGTTGATTTTGTTGTAAATAATTTCAGCCTTAATCTTTGATTCTGAGATTTTTACAGAAGTTTCTTCAAATAGTTTTCCACTTGTGAGCATGAGAATCAGACCGATTTTTTCGTCGGTTTCGCGGACAGCCTTTGTAGGTTCAAAAGTGTTGAGACGGTAATTTTCGTTTTCGTCAAAAAAGTCGGCAAACGAAGCGAATTTTTCAACGCCAAGTTGCTTTTGAAGGGCTTTGTCTTTGATTAAAATCATTTTTTCATCTTTCCAAACTTCGGGACGGTACAACCAACCGCACACAACCTGCTCTGCCGTCAGCGAATAGTAAGAGGGTTTACCGTAAATTTTTTGCACAAAATCTCTCGCCATAGTGTTGAACGGAACAATTCGTCCGTTGTAAACTATCTGTTTTTCAGACACTTTGTCGGCCTCGTCATAACTAATTGTCGGCAGTTTTCTCTCCTGCGAATTTGCATTAAAACCAATAAAAATCAACCCCAAAAATAGTCCGCCTTTTTTTAGCAACGGATGCTGCAAAAGTTTAAGAAATTCTGCACTTTTAGTAAAAAAAATCCACAATCCCGACAGTGCAAAAAGTATATATCCTAAATATGTCAGCGGCGTTCCAACAGGGTCGTAATTAACTGAAAGCAAAGTACCTAAGCCGTCTTCATCAAAATTTGTCTGATAAAATCTGTAACCGTTTTTCTTATAGATTTTGTTCATTGAAATTTGCGCATTTTCGCCGTTAACGTTGATAAAACTCACATAATCTTGCGGCATTTGTGTGCCCTCGTAGTTTTTTATCAGAAAACTATCAAGACGCATTTCAAAACCGAGATTTTCTTTAAACATATTCTCTTTCAGCACAAAAAAATCCGCTGACTCACCGCTTCTCAAATGCAAGTATCCTTCTTTGCTCGAAATTTTGGTGGACAATGCGCCTAACAATATGATTACAAGTGAAAAATGAAACAATATCACCGGCAGTTTTTTAGCGAGTTTTTTCACAAAAACCACCGCCGAAACTGCCGTCAATACCGCCCATAATCCACAAAACCAAACCGTGGTGTACACGTTTTTATCAGCAATATCTTGCGCAAAAAAAGTTGCCACTGCCATTGCTACAAGAATTGCTGAATAGAGTGTTATTATAATGTATTTCAATATTTTATTACCAATTACCATAGTGCAAAATTAGCAATAATTTGTCATTTTAAAAAAAACTATTCTGCTTTTGCCCCGCTCATTATCCACATATCAATTATATCCTTATCGTGCTCAACAGCGAGTTTGTCTTTGTGGTTGTGCATAACCTCTGGCAAATTACCATGAAGAACCAAATGCAACGCACTTTTTGCCGTGTCGCCGGGAGTAACTATGTTAATTTCAGGACGTTTGCGAGATTTAGCGTTAACCATTGCAGCAAAACTTTTGCCCTCGGAAAGAAAAAGTCCTGCGGCAGCCCTTTCGCCCAAACCGTGACAGTTGGCGCACGAATTATTGAAATATTCCTTCTGAATATAGTTAAACAATCCCGCGTTGATTTGTCCGGCATCAAAACGCAATGTATCACGAGAATTTTTATTTTCCGAAGACAATTCTTTTTGCCAAAGAGTGATTTCCCGCTGACGTATGCGGTTTATAACCGTAATTTCCAAATAGTTGACACTTTGAGGAATTCCGCCCAACGTAATGTGCTTTTTACCTCTGAGGTTTGAAATTATCTGTTTTGAAATTTCAGAATATTCTGCAATCGCCTTGTCGTTTTTGGCGGTTTCAAAGCCGGAAAGAGTTACAGCGTAACCCTCCGGCCAAGAATCAATCCCCGAAATATCAACGTCAACGGCAACTTTCATACCCTCCTGCTGATAAACAACATGTTCAACAATGTCGCCGTCGTCGCAGGCGGCTAACAAAAACAATGAAATTATGTATAATATCTTTTTCATTTCTTTAAATTGATAATTGACAATTGACAGTTGACAATGGACTCCTGACTGTAATTGTCAATTGTCCATTGTCAATTGTCAATTACTAAAATGCATATTGCAACATTACTGTAACAGAGTGAGTTGCGAGGCCGAGGTCATCGTTGTCGCGGTCGAGTTGTGTGTCGTGGCCCTTGCGTCCCATATACTGATACATTGCTTGGAGTTTGAGGTTGGTGTCTTTTATGAAATAATTGAAACCAATAGCGGGCATATTGATAATGCCGTCTTCGGAGGTGGCGTTGCGATCCATAAAGTCGTAACGAGCAGAGACTTGCCACTGATTAGCCACAAAATATCCCACCTGAGCGTATCCGCCCCAATAGTTGAAAGTGTCGTCGATTTTTTGGCGGTCGGTGAATCCGATGTGCATCATATATGCCTCGGCGGCAATGTAGAGGCGGTTTTTCATATAGGCAAATTCAAATCCAAAACGGCTGTCGTTGGTGCTTTCGCTCTCGCTCTCGATGTTGGTGTTGGCAGAGAGTGCGATAATCATTTTTTGGTCGTTGAGGTTGTTGGGATTTCCCTGAGTAGAAGGCATATAGCCAAACGGCATTACCGCAATTCTACCTGCATAGAGAAGCGACGGAAGTCCCTTGATGTCGTCGCTGAGGGTCTTGGTGGCGGAATTTACGCTTGCGCCCGTGCCGTTGAAAATGCCGGCTTCGTAACTGAATTTGTTGTTTGCCACAAGTCCGTGAGCCATTACACCAAGGTCGAAACCTGTGCCGATTGAGGGGTTTACGGCGTTCAAAACGTGAGGCATTATCACGTTGGTTGTCAGCGATGTAGGCACGCAGGGAAGAAGAGTTTCGCCCAAAGTGGTGAGGTAGGCGTGGGTGTAGGGAGTTTTGAATTTTCCAACGCGGAAACTGAG
>JAEEXW010000192.1 GCA_016287995.1 Bacteroidales bacterium | reverse complement strand
GACCCCGCATTTGTTGTTCCAAACGATACTGTCCGTCAGCAGTATTGCAAATATTTGGAAAAATGTTTTTCGCAGTCAATAGGTTGGCGCACTGATGTTGCCACGCTGAGTACGTATTGGAACACCCTTGTTTTCAGAGGCGACTGCAAGCCGTTCATATCTTACATTGCGTCTGTGATGGACGAAAATTCATCGGTAAGGGATTTTGATTCAAAGGGAGAATTTTTTGTAAAAGGCTTTTTCTTGTCGCACTTCTGCAAAAATTCGAGTTACCAAATATACACCGAGTATGAAGCAGACCACGGTTTTGCCGATATGTACCTCGAACCGCTTGGTTTCAAGCGGCATGCCTACATGATTGAACTCAAATATTGCAGGAAAAATTCTTCTGATGAAGTTGTTTCGCAACTGAAAAACGACGCAGCGGCACAATTACAGAAATACATCACTGATCATCGTATCACCGAAAAATGTACCGCCAACAAGTGGCACTTACATACGGCTGTTGTGGTGTTCAGGGGCTGGAAGTTGGAAGTGTTGGAGTAAAAGATTATGTAAAAATAGCCCCATACACCATTTTGATGTATGGGGCTTTTGATATGTTTTAGTCTATTTTTCGATTATTTTGAATAATCCATTGCTGCGTAGCGTTTGTAGTTGTTGTAGCGTTTCAAAGCGGCCTCTTGACATGCAGCGTAAAGTTCTTCTGCTTGTCCAGGGAACGACTTTTGAAGCGATGCAAAACGTACCTCGCCTAACAAGAAGTTCTTGAATTCTGCCCAATTCGGCTCTTTTGAATCCAAAGTGAACGGGTTCTTGCCTTCGGCTTCAAGTTGCGGATTGAATCTCCACAAGTGCCAATAACCGCAATCAACTGCTTTCTTCTCCTCTGCCTGAGACTTGCCCATGCCGCCTTTGGCTTTCAAGCCGTGGTTGATACAAGGAGCGTATGCAATTACCAATGACGGTCCCGGATATGCCTCTGCCTCTTTCAAGGCTTTCAAAGTCTGAGCCTGATCAGCACCCATTGCAATCTGTGCTACGTAAACGTAACCGTAAGTCGTTGCAATTAAGCCCAAATCTTTCTTTGAAACTCTCTTACCAGATGCAGCAAATTTAGCAATTGCACCAAGCGGAGTTGCTTTTGAAGACTGTCCACCCGTGTTAGAATAAACTTCCGTGTCGATAACAAATACGTTAACATCTTCGCCAGAAGCAATTACGTGGTCAAGTCCGCCGTATCCGATGTCGTATGATGCACCGTCACCACCGATAATCCACTGTGAACGTTTTACTAAGTGATCTTTGTAGATGAGGATTTCTTTGCACTTGTCGCAACCGCAAGCCGTGCAAGCCTCTACAATCTTCGGTCCTAAAACTTTCGTTGCTGCTGCATCGTTCTGTTTTTCAATCCATTCGTTGAAAAGTGCTTTCAACTCTGCTGAACAACATTCGCAAGTCTGAGCCTCTGTCATAAGTTTGGTCAAACGTGCTTTCATCTTCTTGTTAGCGATTGCCATACCAAGACCGAACTCGCAGAAGTCTTCAAACAATGAGTTTGCCCATGCCGGACCTTGACCTTTCGCGTTCTTTGTATAAGGTGTTGAAGGAACTGAACCTGAATAAATTGAAGAACAACCGGTTGCGTTTGCAACAATTTCTCTGTCACCAAAGAGTTGAGAAATAAGTTTAACGTAAGGAGTTTCACCGCAACCTGCACACGCACCTGAAAATTCAAACAACGGTGTTGCAAATTGTGAGTTCTTAACGTTAGAGGTGATGTCTACCAAATCCTGTTTTGAAGTAACTTTTTCAACGCAGTAATCCCAGTTAGCAGCCTCTTTTGCAGCAGCCTCTGAACCGTCATCGTAAGGTTTCATCGTAAGAGCAGGACCGCCGAGTTTCGGATTGCCCGGACATACGTCAGCACAGTTACCGCAAGCCAAACAGTCTTTAACACCAACTTGCATTGTGAAGTACATACCTTTCAATGCTGCCGGAGCCTTGATTTCGATGGTCTGACCACCAAAGCCTGCTTTTTCTTCCTCTGTCATAACAAAAGGACGGATACAAGCGTGAGGACAAACGTATGCACACTTGTTACACTGAATACATTTTTCAGCGTCCCAAACAGGTACAAAAGCACCTACACCGCGTTTTTCAAATTTAGCAGTGCCGGCTTTCCAAGTACCGTCTTCAATGCCTTTGAATGTTGATACGGGGAGCAAATCACCGTCCTGAGCGTTGATAGGACGTACAACTTTGTTGATGAAATCATCACCGTCGGTGTAAACTTTCGGAGTATCTTCCAAGTTTGCCCAAGCGGGATCTACCGTTAATTCTTTGTACTCACCGCCTCTGTCGATAGCGTTGTAGTTCATATTAACGATGTCTTCACCTTTTTTGCTGTATGATTTGTAAGCAAAATGTTTCATTTCGTCAACGGCTTTGTCAACAGGAATAACGCCCGTAATACGGAAGAATGCTGACTGCAAAATCGTGTTAGTACGGTTTCCTAAACCGATTTCCTGACCGATTTTTGTAGCGTTGATGTAATAAACTTTAATATTGTGTTTAGCAAAATATGCTTTTACTTTGTTCGGAATGTTGTGAATCAAATCTTCACCGTCCCAAATCGTGTTCAAAAGGAACGAGCCACCGTCTTGAAGACCTCTTGTAACATCGTACATGTTGAGGTAAGCCTGCTGGTGACAAGCAACAAAGTTCGGGGTCGTAACAAGATATGTTGAACGGATAGGTTCATCACCGAAACGGAGGTGTGAACAAGTGAAACCGCCTGACTTTTTAGAGTCGTAAGAGAAATATGCTTGACAATATTTGTCAGTTGTTTCACCGATGATTTTAACAGAGTTTTTGTTTGCGCCGACTGTACCGTCAGAACCGAGACCGTAGAATTTAGCCTGGAACATACCTTTGCCGCCAACTGCAACTTCTTCTCCAACGGGAAGTGAAGTGAAAGTTACGTCATCGGTAATACCGAGTGTGAAATGATCTTTCGGAGTATTCAATGCCAAGTTGTCATAAACGGCAATGATTTGAGCCGGAGTTGTATCGTTAGAGCCGAGGCCGTAACGTCCGCCGCAAACACTTATATTTTTAAGGAGACCGAGTTCGCTGAGTGCGTTAACAACGTCTAAGTAAAGGGGTTCAGCGTTAGCACCGGGTTCTTTTGTACGGTCGAGAACGCAGATTCTCTTAGCCGAAGCAGGAATAGCCTCTTTTAAGAATTTCAATGAGAAAGGACGATACAAGTGAACTGAAATCAAACCAACTTTTTCGCCTTTTGAAAGTTTCAAATCGATAACCTCTTTGATACATTCGGTTACCGAACCCATAGCGATGATGATGTTTTCAGCATCGGGTGCGCCGTAGTAGTCGAACGGACGGTATTTTCTGCCGGTGATTTTAGAAACCTCGTCCATGTAGTCAGAAACGATGTCAGCAACTTTGTCGTAATACGGGTTGCAAGACTCTCTGTGAGCGAAGAAAACGTCAGGGTTTTCAGCCATACCTCTCATTTCGGGTCTTTCGGGAGAGAGAGCGCGGTTTCTGAAATCTTCAACTGCTTTCCAATCAACGAGAGTTTTGAGGTCTTCTTGGTCAACAACTTCTACTTTCTGATATTCGTGAGAAGTACGGAAACCGTCGAAGAAGTTAAGGAAAGGAACTCTTGATTTAATGGTTGCAAGGTGAGCAACGCCTGCCAAATCCATTACTTCCTGAACCGAACCTTCTGCCAACATAGCAAAACCTGTCTGACGGCAAGCATAAACGTCTTGATGGTCGCCGAAGATACAAAGCGCATGTGAAGCCAATGTTCTTGCTGAAACATGGAAAACGCAAGGAAGTAATTCACCGGCGATTTTGTACATGTTAGGAATCATCAGCAACAAGCCTTGTGATGCGGTGAAAGTAGTGGTGAGCGCGCCGGCTTGCAAAGAGCCGTGAACTGTACCTGATGCACCGCCTTCGGATTGCATTTCCTGAACGGTAACGGTTTCACCGAACATGTTTTTTCTGCCTTGGGCAGCCCATTCGTCAACGTTTTCTGCCATCGGAGAAGAAGGCGTGATGGGATAAATGGCGGCAACTTCCGTGAACATATACGCGATATGTGCGGCAGCTGTGTTACCGTCGCAAGTCATAAATTTCTTTTCTTTTGCCATAATTAATATTAACTATTTGTTTGAAATTTTCACTTAGCAAAGGTATAAATTTTTTTTTAAGAACGATAATATTTTATAAAAAGTTTTATAATTTTTTAACCCCCATAAATTTTGCGTTTAAATCAATGAATTAAAATGTTGTGTTTTTTTGCAGAAATAGAAATAATTTGTATCTTTGCGAAACCGCCATTTCGGAAACGGCGGTTTCGCAACTTTTCTATAAAATATTTTGTTTATGAAATTTTTTGACCGTAAGAGAGAAATACAAAATAAGTTTTAATTCGTTAAGCCTTGAAGATATGTAAAAATCTGTTTTTGAGAATCTTCCAATTTGCCTTTATCGTCATTTTTGTCTTGAAAATCTGTTTGTCTTTGGCGTTTAAGTCTGTTAACGTGGATTTGCCGCCGAGGTGCAGGACTTTTGCGCCTTCTGAAACGCCGGTTTTGTAGCCTTTTTTCTTGGCGTAGTCATACAGGAGCATTTCTTCGCCGTAGAGAAAAGTTATCGGCAAAAACGCAAAATCTTCATTTTCAATCCATTTTTTTGAAAAGACAACGCACGCTCCGTGTAGAATACAATCAGTGATGTTTTCTAAATTAACACTTTCTTTATGAAAGGTTTGACTTGTGGTATTGTAAGTTTTGAGAATTTTTTCCTCAAAAAGACCTGTTTTTAAGCAAAATAGTCTAAATGTCTCGATGATATTCTGCTTAAAAATTCTGAGGCTTGAATACGGCTGTTTTAAGAGCGGGTTTTGATGTTTTTCTTCTGGCGTTATGATGTCAGGGCCGGTGATGTCAAAATGCTTTGCTATAATTTTGTTTTCAAAATCTTTGTCGTCTATCATAACATCGTTGTTCATAACAACCATAAAATCAGTGTTATAATTTTCTTTCGCGAATTTGTAGCCCGTGTTGTTTCCTTTTGCGAAACCGAGATTTTTTTCTGTTGAAAGTACACTGACTGTTGGGAAAATTTCGCGTAGTTTTTCAGCACTGCCATCGTTGCTAAAATTATCAACGATGACAATTTTCGATTTGGGAAAATTTCTTAAAATTTTTTCCGTACACTCTTTTGTCAGGTCAAGAGTTTTGTAATGAAGGATTACATAGACGAACATGTTTTTAAGTAACGTTTTAGTTTCCAATAATTTATGACTTGCCTAAAAAGCGAACAGTCATAGACCGTTTTAAAATTTTTCAATATTTTTTTGTCGACTTCGGTTGATGGACAAAAATTGAAATCGTCTTTTTCAAAAGAGATTTCGGTGTCGTATTTTGAGGTTTGACCGACATGAGTGCCTGAGCCGTCTGCGCCGTTGTTGATAACAAATGATTTCGTCGGATACATTGTAGGCATGTCGGCCTTAAAACCTGAATAACAGAATCTTATCGACCAAGAATTGATTTCGCCTTTTTGCTGTTTTAAGAGCATTGCCCAAAGGTCTGAACCCGCCTCGTTGAATTTTCTGCGCTGTTTTTTGTCGGCAATAAATGTTGAAAAATCCGAAACCGAAAAATCAACTTTTTGCCAACGGTCTTTCCATGTTGCCCAGCCCCAAGAACAATTACGCATTATTGGATAGGTGGTAAATTCGTAGTTTTCAGGGAGTTGAATTTTCGGCGTGTAACCGGCAACGGAAAAGACGTTTTTGTCAGCATAAAAATCCAAAGCACTATTCATATAGTTTAAAAAATTAGGCGTAACAATCAAATCGTCTTCCAAAACGATTGCGCGGTCATACTCGGAAAAAACTTCGTGGAGACCGCTGATGATGTTTCGGTCAAGTCCGATGTTTTTTTCGCGGAAGACTTTTTTCACGCTTTTAAAACCGCTGATTTCTTCGGCGAAAGTTTTTACTTCGCTGACTTTTGCGTTGTCATTGTCGTTTCTTTTTCCGTCGCAAAAAAGTATTAAATCCGTTTCCGAGACCTCACGG
>JAEEXW010000191.1 GCA_016287995.1 Bacteroidales bacterium | reverse complement strand
CCTTAAAATCAAACTCATAAAATACGAATGGTTAAACAAAATAAGTAATTTTTTGTTGGAAAATCTTGCATTCTTTTTCGTTCCGCCAAGTGTGGCTCTTATGAAATATTTCGACATTATAAAAGCAGAATGGCTTCCGATAATTTTAGCAACAGTAATCAGCACAATAGTAGTTCTAATAGCATCGGGTTGGACTCACCAAATTTTCAGAAAACATTTTTTCAACAAAAAGGAGGATAAAAATGGAACTTCTAAAAAATAGTTTTGTATTAGTTTTCATCACATTTGCGTTTTACTATTTAGCAAAATTACTTCAAAAAAAGACTAACTCCGTTTTACTAAATCCCCTATTGATAAGTATCACATTAATAATACTTTATCTTGAATTTTTCGGTATAGACTACGAAACTTATCATGAATCGGGACAAATGATAGAGTTTTGGCTAAAACCGGCGGTTGTGGCTCTTGGAGTGCCGCTTTACAAACAACTTACGTCAATAAAAAAACAAATTTTTCCGCTCATAGCCTCGTCATTCGTCGGGTGTGTTTTAGGAGTAATTTCGGTAGTTGTATTTGCTAACATTTTAGGAGCAAGCCACGCCGTATCGCTCTCACTTGCAAGCAAATCCGTTACAACACCGATTGCAATGGAAATTACAAGAATTTTGGGCGGTATAGAATCATTAACAACCGTTGCAGTTGTTTTTACGGGAATATTCGGAGGAATGTTCGGGTTCAAGATTTTGCAATGGTGCGGGGTTACAAATCCAATTTCACAAAGTCTTGCAATCGGAATGGCAGCACACGCAGTAGGCACGTCAAAAGCCTTGGAAGTAGGCTTTCATTACGGAGCATATTCAAGTTTAGGTTTAACGTTAAACGGCATATTTACAGCCGTTTGTACGCAGATAATACTGCAAATGTTAGGAATGATATAGCACAAAAAATGCCGCCTGATTTTTTCAGACGGCATTTTTTAATTTTAGGAATGCTTACTTTGTCGCTTCAATAGATTTTTTACGGAATTCTTTCGTAATTTTGTCAATTTCCAAAGATACCTTACGTGCTCTTGCACCGGCTGCTTTGTTGTTAGCGTTTACCAAAGCGTCTGCGTCTTTTGTGAAAGCCTCAAATTGTGCTTTCAACTCCGCTACTAATTTTGCTACTTCTTCCATTTTTTTGATGTTTTAAAAAAATTAAAAATTTGCTTATATGCGCTGCAAATATACACATTTATTTTTACAATGCAACATTTATTGCATTTTTTTTAAGAAAAAAGCGGTTTTAACGGCATTTTCGCTTAAAATTTGAATACACTTGTACTATTTTTGAAGTTTTCAGCCTCAGAATTAAGTTCTTGTGCGCCTCCTGCGAGTTCCTCACTTGCCGAAGCGTTGCCTTGAATAGCCTCGTTGAGTTGTTTAACAGATATATCAATCATCTGAACGGTGCTTTTCTGACTGCCCGCCGAACTTTCAACCCTTTCAATCAAAGCAACACATTCGTTGATGTCCGGCAGAATATTGTTTATCAACTGAGTTGATTTAGCCGTTGCGTTAACGCTTTCTTGTGCACCTGCAATAATATCGTTAGCGGAGTTTTTACTTTTTTCAGCGAGTTTGCGGATTTCGGAGGCAACAACGGCAAAACCTTTGCCATGTTCGCCGGCTCTTGCCGCTTCTACCGCTGCGTTAAGTGCCAAAATATTGGTTTGAAAAGCAATGTCGTTGATAATATTGATTTTTTCGGAAATTACTTTTACCGCATTGTAACTCAAATCCTGAGCGTGTTTTATTTCGTTGACATCGGAGGTAACTTTTTGCGTGATTTTTTCTGCCTTAACTGCTAATTCTGCGTTTTTAACAACCTCGTCAGTAATCTCTGCAACGGACTGAACGATGTTGTCAGCATTAGCAGCCTGCTGATTAGCATTCTCAGAAAGAGTTTGAGTTGTGCGCGTGATTTCCGCACTTGAAGTCTGCAAACGGGTTGCGCCATCATAAATGTCCGACAAAACATTCTTCAAACTATCCGCCATAGCATAAATAGAACGTAATATGCCTGTCATTTTATCAAAATTAAGATTCAAAATGCCGCTCATATCACCCGTAGCAATTTTGTCAACAAGAACTTTCACAAATTTCGGTTCGCCTCCGACATGCCACAATACACGGTTGATAAAACGGTTCGTAATTATTATCAGCAAGGCAAACAGCAACAAAAGCGAAAGCACCATCGGGAACAAAATAGGAGAAACGGCTGCATATTTATCAGAAAGCGGATAAATAAACTGAATGTATGAAGTTACTTTTTCACAATATAAAAACACCATTTCGTAGTCCGTATCCAAATACGTAAAATCAATCGTGTGCATTTGACCGTCTTTGCAGCGAGTCATTTGCTTATAAACGTCATCAGGCATTTTTGCCCACTCTTTTTCCCTACCCTCAGGAACTACCAAACAATAATTCGGGTCTTTTGTCCAAACAACAAATCCGTTAGACAGAAATTGTGTAGAGGTCATTGCTTCGTTGTTTTCTTTGACCATCGTTTCGTCGCGTCCTGTCAAAAGCACACCTTTTAATTCGCCATTGATATACAGCGGTTTAGTAGTTACAATAAAAGGCAAACCGTCTAACATCATATGGTCATAAAAAATTCTGTTTCCGTTGATTGCTTCAATTATACGACCATCAGAAATTGTTTTATCATTGAGATTTCTTGTAGAGGCTAATGCACTATATCCGTCAGAAGTTTTTTGATAAAGATAAAATCGTTGCCCGGAACCATATCTGCCCAAGTTTTCAGCAATTCGGCATTATCGTTAATAACTTCATCACCAACTTGCCAAACATCGCCTGTGATTGTTATGCCACCTTTCAACTTAAAATACGATTCAGCAGCACCGATGATATGCTGATGCCGTTCATCACACCAATCGGTTAACAAAGAAATTTTTTCCGTTGCGGCTTTTAGGTCTGACATTGCCGTTCGTTCGATACTATCACCAAGTTGTTTCTTGATTGTCAATCTTACAGGAAAAGAAACAACTATTATCGCTATAATGCTGAAAAAAATCAGCCAACCGTTCATATATTGCTTAGCGGTTAATTTACTCCTGTCGAAAATCATAATAGTTTGTGTGTTTAAATACGGGTAAAATTAAAAAAATATTTTCGCTTTTACAAATTTTTTATCAAAAAATGTGCAAAAAAAAACGGCTGCCTTATTTTTGGCAGCCATTAAAAAAAAACATTATTTCTGTTTTTCAGTAACAGCATCGATTACCGCAACGGCAACAATGTTAACAATGTCGTTGACGGAGGATTCAAAATCAATAAAGTGAATCGGCTTGTTCAATCCCATTTGAATAGGTCCGATAAGTTCAACGTTTTTGTTCATAGCCGCAAGCATTTTGTAACTTGTGTTTGCGCTTCCGAGGTTCGGGAAAATCAGCGTGTTAACCACTTTGCCTTTAAGACGGTTGAACGGGAAAGTTTTGTCTCTTAATTCATCGTCGATAGCAAAGTTGACCTGCATTTCTCCGTCAATGTCAAGTTCGGGCATTTGTTCGTGAACAATTTCAACGGCTTTGTGTACAGTTGCCGGAGTTCCGACCTCGTCAGCACCGAAGTTAGAATACGAAAGCATTGCGATTACAGGCTCATTGTTGAAGAATTTTACCGTGTGAGCCGCAAGTTTTGCCGTATCAACCAAAGTGTCAACATCAGGATGACGGTTAATCAAAGTGTCAGCCAAGAAGAAAGTACCTTTTTCGGAGTTCAAAATGTGCATTGTTCCAAAATGATCGTAACCTTTGCGGATTCCGATAACGTCTTTTGCAACTTGAATCGTGTCGCGATAACGAGTGTAAACTCCTGTAATAAAAGCGTCTGCATCGCCGGTTTCCACCATCATCATACCGAAATAGTTGCGGTCAAACATCTTGTCGTTAGCCTCCTGAAAGGTCATACCCTGACGCTGACGTTTTTCGGTCAAGATTTTTGCATAACGTTCACGGCGGTCTGCCTCTCTGTCAGCACGCAAATTAATGATTTCAATGCCATCGAGGTTGAGTTCGAGTTCTTCGGCTATCTTCTTGATTTTCTCGGTATTACCAAGAAGAATCGGGAAACAAAGACCTTCGTTTTTGGCTTCAACAGCGGCTTTCATCATTGAAGGGTGAATACCTTCGGCAAAAACAACCTTTTGCGGATTTTGTTTAGCGATGTTGAAAAGTTGAGCCGAAAGTTTTGATTCATAACCCATCAACTCTTTCAAATGTTGACGGTAAGCGTCCCAGTCTTCGATTTTCTTTCTTGCCACACCTGATTCGATTGCGGCTTTCGCAACTGCTGACGAAACCTCTGTAATAAGTCTTGGATCAACAGGTTTTGGAATAAAATATGACGGTCCGAAAGTCAAGTTGTTAACATTATAAACTTTGTTAACTACATCGGGAACTCTTTGTTTAGCGAGGTTTGCGATTGCGTAAACGGCAGCGAGTTTCATCTCTTCGTTGATAGCCGTTGCTGCAACGTCCAATGCTCCGCGGAAAATATACGGAAATCCGATAACGTTATTAATTTGGTTAGGATAATCGCTTCTACCTGTGGACATTAACACGTCGGGACGTGAAGCCATTGCATCTTCGTAAGTAATTTCAGGAACGGGGTTTGCGAGGGCGAAAACGATAGGATTTTTAGCCATCGAACGAACCATATCCTGAGTTAAAATGTTACCTTTTGAAAGTCCCAAAAATACATCAGCACCTTTGATTGCCTCTTCCAAAGTGTGAACATCGCGTCTTGAAGTTGCAAAAAATTTCTTTTCGGGCGTAAGGTTTTGACGGTCATCTGTGATAACGCCTTTTGAATCGAGCATTACGATGTTTTCAACTTTTGCACCAAGCGAAACGTAAAGTTTTGTACACGAAATTGCTGCTGCTCCTGCGCCGTTTACAACGATTTTAACGTCTTGAATTTTTTTGTCTGCAACTTCCAAAGCGTTGATAAGGCCTGCTGAGGAGATGATTGCAGTTCCGTGTTGGTCGTCGTGCATAACAGGAATGTCGAGTTCTTCTTTTAAGCGGCGTTCTATTTCAAAACATTCAGGTGCTTTGATGTCTTCGAGATTGATTCCGCCGAAAGTTGGAGCGATTGCTTTTACCGCTTGAATGAATTTTTCGGGGTCTTTTTCGTTGACTTCGATGTCGAAAACGTCAATACCGCCATAAATTTTGAAAAGAAGACCTTTACCTTCCATAACGGGTTTACCGCTAACAGCACCTATATCACCAAGTCCGAGAACGGCTGTACCGTTAGAGATAACAGCAACGAGGTTACCCTTATCGGTGTATTTGTAAGCATCGTCGGGGTTGTTCTGAATTTCAAGACACGGCTCTGCTACTCCGGGCGAGTAAGCGAGAGAAAGGTCTGTTTGCGTTCTGTAAGGTTTTGTAGGAACGACTTCAATTTTTCCCGGGCGGCCTTCGCTATGATATTTCAAGGCTGCCTCTTTTGTAATTTTTGCCATTTTTTACTTAACGTATTATGATGATTTTTTTATATTATTTTCTTTTTTACGTTGGGTCTGATTGCCCCGGTGAAAACAACGTAAAAAAAGCCCCAACGCAATCTGCACGGCGTGAAGCAACGATGTTTTGCCTGTGGTATTATCGCCGAGGACAACGTTCACGTGTGGGTCAAACTCAAAGTATTTGTCTTTAAAACCTCTAAAATTTTTTATGGTTATATTGTTAATGATCATAAAAACCGCTTTTAACTTTTTATGCGGCAAAAATACAAAACTTTTTTCGGAAACTCAAATTTTTAAAAAAGAGGTAAAAAAAAATAGTCCGCATTTTTTTCACGGACTATTTTTTTTAATCTTATACGGTTAGAGTTCGCTCGGTGCTATTATCACGTCAGTATTACCATCACCACAGTTGAAACGGTAAATTAGTTTTGTTTCAGAATCTTTGAGAACTTTTACAAATTCTGCATCTTCTTTAAACATACTGATGAGATTTGACTTTAATGCACTCATATTTGCTTTCAAAGCATCAGCACTTAAATTCGGAGCACTAACTGTTATTACAGCATCGCCATTAACAATGTCAGCAGCAGTCATAGTCATAC
>JAEEXW010000190.1 GCA_016287995.1 Bacteroidales bacterium | reverse complement strand
ATTATATTTCAAACTGTGTTCTCTACAACGACCACTGCAAATACACCTGCGCTCTTATAACATTGGACAATACAAGGATAAAGACTTATATATCAAAGCATAATATTACTTCACCTAAAAAAATACTTGAAGTTGTAAAAAAATCGTTTTATGCTTTTCAAAGTGATGATTCTTACAAAAACAAGTTTCCAAAACAATGGATTCCGTCGGTTTTTGCTGTTTTGCCCGAAAGTTTTTCGGAGCAGAACAAAATGGTAAATTCCACTATGAAAGTCGTAAGGTTTAAAGTCTTGGAATGTTATAAAGACCGTTTGGAAAGAATGAATACTCCCGAAGGCAAAAACAGCGACGAAGAAAATCTTCAAGTGCTGCAAAAATTGTTCTTTTAACAAAAAACCGTATAAATATTTTTTTTGATTTTTTTGCAAAAATAAATTTGCTAATCAAAAAAAATGCAATACATTTGCAATTTGAATAAGGTAACTACTTTTTAAAAGATAATAACTGCTATGAACCATATTGTAAGCGCAGGAAATATGAAATCACCGAGAGTCAATCTTGACCCAGACAAGGGTCTCGTTGAACTCGGAGGTCGTTCTATTCCGGAAAACACTGAGAGTGTTTACCGCCCGCTGATTGAGTGGATTGAGGAATACAAAGAGCAGCCTCAGGAAAAAACGGTCGTAAAAATTGACTTCGAGTATTTCAACTCCTCCTCGGCAAAATATTTAATAAGATTTCTCGAATATTTCAGCACGCTGAAAAAGTCGGGCTACGAAGTTGTTATTAATTGGTTTTACGACGATGACGAACTTTTGGAATACGGAGAAGATTTTCAGGATGTTTTGGAAATGAAATTCAACTTCTATTCGTCGAAGGATTACGGCAAGTTTTAAGCCGTTAAAAAAAGATGTTATGGAAAATCCCCGCTTAAAACGGGGATTTTTTGTTTTATTAACGTTTTTTTTTTAATAGTTTTATATCTTTGACGTTTTTAATAATAAACAATCAATAACATGAAAATGGAAGAACACAATCATCAAAATCAGGAAATCGTAACTGCACTTCCAACCCCCGATAGTATTTACAACGTCTCAAACGAGACTGCAATGAACATCGAAAGGGCGGAGTTGGTTCTGTCATATATCATAAACCAAGGTATCGACATTTCGGAAGACCTTGTAAAAACCGTAGTTGACAGCAAATTTATGAGCCGTCAAAAAAAATGGAATCCAGAAATCGAAGTAAAATTCCGTATGGCTTATAAAGAGTTGACTAAAATAATAAAACCTGTTACAGTAGACTCTCTGATTTCGTCAAGACCGAAACCGCTTTCCGGCGACGGAGCGTTTGAAAAAATGCTCGGCTTTGTCGGTAAAAAACAGCGTAACGCCTTTTCGCATATTTCGGCACGTGGTTATACAATCGGCACAATTATAACGATGGTGTGTTTGCTTTTTATTCAAATCTACTTTTACATCGGTTCTACAAGACTTGCAAACATAACGGAATGTGAAAAGGAGATTGAGACAAAAGAGTCACGCCTTAGCGAACTTCTGTTGGTAAAAGAGGTCAACGACGACAATATTGCCATCAACAACGAGTACGAGAGGGTTTTTAGCAATATTCTCGAACTTGACGAAAAGCGCAAAAGCAATATTGAGATGTTAAGACCGTGGACAAAACGTGTCAGGGCGGTAACGCTTACGGGGCAGTTGAAGACCGACTCTATCTCTACTAATTCCAGAGACTTCGACAAGGCTAACACAGCCATCGTTCAAGAGGCTAAAAGTTATGTGTGGATAATAGGAATTTACATTTTGCCGCTTCTTTACGGTGTAATCGGCGGATTTACTTTCGTGTTAAGGGAGATAAACGAGGAAATCAAAAATATGACTTTCTCGGACGGTAGCAATGTAAAATATTTGTTGAGAATTTTGCTTGGTGCGATAGCGGGTCTTAGTGTCGGACTTTTCTGGGGCGATATAGAACACGCGCAAAAACTCGGACTTTCATCGCTTTCGCCTATGCTGTTGGCGTTTATAGGCGGATATTGCGTGGAATATTTGTTGCAGTTTATTGAAAAAGTTGCAAATATGTTTTTCAAAAAATACGACCCCGAAAACCAGAAAAAAGAAAAAGCCGACTCAGACAAAACGCAACAATGAGCAGGAAAGAAATCATAAGAATTTTGCTGTATGCCCTTACCTTTATCGCAAGCATAGCGGTATGGATATACAGCAATCATTTGACCAAAGAGTTGGAAGAAAAGGAAACCCTTTATCTGACCCTTTGGTCTGATGCCGTTAGGGAGTTCGAAAACGTAGATTTGGACGGCAACGTCAGCCTTTTGGCATACAAAATCATCGATAACAACAGTATTCCTGTTATTTTGATGAATGACAACAATTTGCTTTCTTATCGTAATATAGACCTTGATACTTCCGAAATGTCAACGGAGGCTTTTCTTACGGCAAAGTCAAAAGAAATGCATTCTCGGCACGAGCCTATTATGATAGAATACAAACGTGGTAAATACGATATTCTTTTTTACGACGACAGCAAAACGTTGAAACAACTGAAAATTTACCCTTTCATACAACTTGTGGTGTCAGTTATGATAATCGTTTTGCTAATTGTAGCGGTAAGAAACACCACAAAAGCCGATCAAAACAAAATTTTAGTCGGAATGAGCAAAGAGACGGCTCATCAGTTGGGTACACCGATTTCTTCGCTGTTGGCATGGATTGAAATCCTTAAAGCCGAAAATTACAATCCCGAACTTACCTTAGAGGTGGAAAAAGACATAAAGCGTCTTGAAAAAATCACCGACCGCTTTTCGCGTATCGGCAACAAGCCCGAATTAAAATACGAAAACATCTGTCCCGTTCTTACAAATTCGGTAAATTATCTCAAATCAAGGACTTCCAAAAATGTCAACTACATTATGGACATTCCTCGGGAGGAGATTTTGGTAATGCTCAACATTTCGCTTTTTGAATGGGTGATAGAAAATCTCTGCAAAAACGCCGTTGACGCCATGCAGGGCAAAGGCGTTTTGACGATTGTACTCTCTCAGACCGACAAAAATATCAGCATAGAAATCTCCGACACCGGCAAAGGAATCCCGAAAAGAAATTTCAAAAAAGTGTTTCGTCCCGGTTTTTCCACCAAAAAACACGGCTGGGGCTTGGGCTTGTCGCTTGCGCAGAGAATTATCAACGACTATCACAAAGGAAAAATTTTTGTAAAGTCAAGTCAGATAAACTAAGGCACAACTTTCAAAATTTTGCTCCCGAAATAGCGTTTTTTTACTGAAAAATGAAGAATTTTAGAAAAATTTACATTTTTTGGCAAAAAAAAGCACATTTTTTGAAACTTTTTTTGCGTTTTTACGTATATATTAATATACGCAGAAAATTCTTCATAATGGTAAAAATTTAGGTTAAATTGATTAAGGTAGCAAAAAAGACCGCCTTTGTGATAAAGCCGGTCTTTTTTTATGTCTTTACCACAAGACTTTATTTATAGAATTTTGATAAGGCGACATATCCGTTTTCCCATTCAGCAAATCTATTGTATTGTTAATGGCCTTTTGATATATAGGATTTTCGGCTTTGCCGTAACCGTTGTAATACGAATTGATGTAATATGCCGGATTTTCAAAAACTGCTGTATCCTTTGCACCGATTTTGCCTGTTTTCATCCTAAACCATGCGGGATAAAGTCTTCCCAAAACATAGCCCGAAGAATTTTCCGTAATAAGTTTTGCAACAGAGGTTTCGGCAGAGGAGTTTCTTACAAGTCCCGTATAAAAGATGGTGCATTTGTTGTTTTTGTCTGTTGTACCGGCTATGCAAATACAGTAACCGGCATTTGCAACCGCGTCAAACCATAGTCCGGGCATATCAATCAAGCCCAAAAAACGTATGTAACCGCTTTCCTTTATTTCTGAAAATTTTAAATATACGTTGTCGATTCCGTAAACGGTTTTCATATCGCGCGAATATCCCGAAATCAAAAGTTCGTTGACTATCGAATCCTTGTTTGTAGAAAACTTTACAAGACATTTCATATCCTTTGAAAAAATGTTTTCAGGATATTTTATCCTATCGTAATTAACCGGTGAAAACACTACAACACCGTTTTGGAAATTTTCGTTATAAAAAAATTCTACGGCATTATCTTTCCCTGATTCTTTGTCAGAGTCTTTAACCTTTGACATTCCGCCGGGCATATCTGTGATTTTTAGACAATAATGGTAATCAATGCCCGCATACGAACCGCCTTCGGTAACTTCCCACTGTTTGATTCTCGAATCAAGCGGCGAGGTATAAGTGCCGAGATAAGGTTCGTCAAATTTCATCCAAACTTCTTTTTTTAGTTTGGGATTAAAAAGTGAATTTATGATTCTGTAACTCATATCATAAGAGTTGACAATGCAGTTCATAATCCCTTCATGAAAAGTGGTATCGTTCGGAAAAATCCTTGCCGTATCAAGTGAATTGAAGTCAAAATCCGGCTTTAAATAAAACGATGCCGTATCTTCTATGAGTTTTCCACTTTCGACGTTGTTAGCATAAATCGGCTGCTCTGACACGGGTTTCAACATAGAAGAAGAATTGACCAAAAAGTTGGTGTAATTGCCATTGTAATAGCCGTCAATTTCTGTCCTAATGGCGGTAGTACTATCAGCATCTTCGTCTTCCATAGCACAAGAAACGGTTAAAAGCAACGCAAAAACTGTTAATATTTTTAATATAAACTTAAACATCACATTTATAATTTTGTTGTAATTTCGGTCTTTATATATAACACATAATACACAAAAAACCCTATTGATTTTAATAAAAAAATGTTACAAAAAGGTATTTTAACTGTTTTCATGTTAGTTGTCAGCAATACGTTTATGACATTGGCATGGTACGGACATTTGAGGGTTGCCCAAATTCCGAAATATTCCAACATGCCGCTTTATGCGGTAATTCTTTTCAGTTGGCTTATTGCCTTGGCTGAATATAGTTTTCAAGTCCCTGCCAATAGAATCGGTTTTGTTTCTAACGGCGGACCGTTTTCGCTTATTCAACTCAAAGTCATTCAAGAAGCCCTTTCGCTAATAGTTTTCACCGTAGTTTCGGGACTTCTTTTCGGCTCGCTAAACCTTCATTGGAACCATATTTTGGCGTTTGTTCTTTTGATAGCCGCCGTTGCATTAGTATTTTACAAATGATTCTCCACGCGAAGATAAACCTTATCTCCCCGTCTTACAAGTTTTGGGACGGGGATTGATATTGCCTGACCTTTGTGGGCCGAGTCTACGGGTTTTAAATCGTAACGGATTTCCGTAACTTCAAACTCTTCAACGCCCGTAGTTTGACCTACAATAAAAATTGTGTCGCCTTTTTTCAAAACGCCGGAATTTAAGTAAATTTCCGCAACGGAAAGTTTTGAGAAAAAGTTGTTTATCACGCCGATAAATTCTTTATGATATTTGGCTTTTGAGCCGTGCATATCAGTCCATTCGCCAAGCCGCTGACCGAGATAATAACCGTTCCAAAATCCTCGGTTGAAAACATCTTTCAACTTTTCTTTATCTGCTTTGGCTTTTTCTTTGGTGTAGGTTTTTGCTTCAATTTCTTTGACGGCGTTGCAGTAAACTTGCGTCGTAAGTTTCACATACTCAGGCGGTCTTGCTCTACCTTCTATTTTTAAGACTTCAACGCCCGAGGCGAGAATCTCGTCCAAAAACTCTATCGTACACAAGTCTTTCGGCGACATAATGTACTCGTTTTCTATGGCGAGTTGTTCGCCGGTCTCCAAGTCTGTTACTTTATAGCCGCGTCTGCAAATTTGAAGACAAGCGCCTCTGTTAGCAGAATAGTTCATTTCGTGGAGGCTCAAATAACATTTGCCGGAAACAGCCATGCAAAGCGCACCGTGAACAAACATTTCTAAACGCACCAATTCGCCTTTGGGACCTCTGATGTTTTGCCTTATGATTTCGTTATGAATGTGCTTTACTTTGTCAAGGCTGCACTCGCGTGCCAAAACCATCACATCGCAAAACTTAGAAAAAAACTTTACCGCCTCAACGTTTGAAATATTGAGTTGAGTAGAAGCGTGTACTTCAACTCCTTTTTCAAGTGCATATTGCAAAACACTTGTATCAGAAGCAATT
>JAEEXW010000189.1 GCA_016287995.1 Bacteroidales bacterium | reverse complement strand
CACCGTTTGAAATTTTGTGTCTGCAATATCGGGGTGTAATTTATTTATTTCTTCGTTTAAGTTCTTGCCGACTACACCATAGCCGACTATTAAAACATTTTTCATTTATTCTTTTCAGTTTTAAATTTTAAATCAATACCGTATTTATCAAGCACTTCCTTTACTTCGCTATCAGGTAAAGTATTGTCTTGAAAGAAATTATTCAACCACCTAACGGTGTTTTTTTGGATTGTCCCACGTTTTATTTTCCAAACGAACTCCTCAAAACTTTTGTAATAGTAGTGATGAAGTTGTGAAAATGCAGGTGTAACAAAAATCTTATCGTTTTTTTTACATTTGCTTTGATGTGGATATTGCTTGATAAGATTGTCTAATTTTGCAATACATTTTGTATAATTCCACCGATAAATTTTATCCGCGAAAAATCTATCTTTTAGCGATTTATCTTCATAAAACGCCTGATTGTTGCAACCGTGAATAAGCCCTCTAAATTCATAAACATCTCCATTGTTGGAGATTTCTTTAAGCAAATCCCCGTCAAACATTTCGTCTGTATCCACAAAGGTACAATATACGCTATCGTTTCGGTGAGAATTAAGGAAATGCTCATAACAATCAAGTTGTTTATGTTCCGTATCAGGGAAAATCTCTATCGTGCAGCGTTTTCGCAGTTCGGGATAATCCGACAAAAACTTCTTAACGCTGTTGTCGCTGTTGTTGTCGTATATAAAAAAATGTTCAATACCTGCGCGGGCATTTGTTGTAATGTGCTCGCGCAAATATTGATTTTCATTCTTTATTAACAAACATTCTGAAAGATAATGCATTATTGTACGGGTACGCCTATTAAATACCATTCATCAGATTCATTACTTGTAATAAATGCGGCTGCGCCTTTTGGCGGAATTGTAACCGTTTTATTAGTGCTGTAAGAATACTGCGTAGTAACATTATCAGAACCCGTATTAACAATAATTACAAGTGTATCTTCGGGAAGTGTGCTTTCAGGATAAGTGTATGCGTGATTAATAGTACCATTTCCACTTACTTTTAAAACTTTTACACTCGCAGCACCAATGATGCTATCAAAAATATCCGCAAAATCTTGTGCAGACAGGTATTTACCCGGTGCGAATTGCTCTTTTAATTCTTCAACTGTCTTTTTCATTTTTAAATTAATTAAATTAAATTTACTATTTTTGTTTGAAACTTTTTACGATGTTTACGACTGCGGAAATCGCCGACCCCGCGAGTAAAAACGTCAAAATCGGGTGTTCACTGCACCACGACCCCATATCGCCGAGAGAAGTTTCTCGTTTAAAATTTAACAAGTCATTCATTTTTGTTCCTTTTTAATTTCAAGTTTATCTTCGATACGTTCAAGTATCAAAGAAAATCGGTTTAATGCTTGCGCTGTTTCTTTTAGTGCCATTGCATTTTCCTTAGACGCGGTGGCATTTTCTTTGAGCGCAGCCGTTAATTCAACGTTTGACATTTGTAAATATGCGATATACTTTTCGTTTGTCGTAACCGCTTGTTTATCTCGTTCTCTTATATCCGCCAACATCTGCTTACCAAAGCACCATATTGCGAAAAAAAGAATTGCGCTTACGGCTACGGGATAGGCGAGCGACTGAAAAACATTCACAAATTCAGTAGTTTCCATAATCCCTCCGAAATTGAAAATTTAATGTTTTAAATATGACCAAATTTTTGTATCTTCGCTATACGGAGAGTCTACATCATTCAGCCAATTTATCGTTGCTTCTGTAACTACGATTGCCGCCAATGCCGTTATTATTCAGAATAGCCAACATCTCGGCGGGGTTGTTACGTGCGCTATTAAGCGCGTTCATTAATGCTGCTGAGGTCATAGCGTTGTCGCCTGACGATTTTTCGACAGCAATAATTTTAGGTGATTCTTCTGCCATTTTCCTAAATTTTTAATTGTTTGTAATTAAGTTAATTATACTATCGGAGAAAACATTATCGGCTTAAATTCGTTGTTCGTTGCGCACCGAAACATCAAATCAAAGTCGGGGTTTCCTCTAAAAGTTTTCGTTTTTCCGTTAACAGAGTATGAATAATCTTTGTTTTCTTCTACGTCCGTTAAGATTAATAAATCGTTTTCTTTCAACTGATTAGGCGTTATTAACTCCGTCAAATCGGTAATATTTGAGAGAGAGAGAATTTTGGGCGTGTTAGGATTTGGCTGAACATCTACACGTTGCCAAGTTCCTTTGCCTTGGAAAGAAACTTCTTCTATTGTCCTATACACTTTTATTTCTGAGTCTTCTGTTGTGAAATATTCGTCAGCGGTAAAAAATACCGCTGAGTATTCATAACCATCACGTTCAAAGTTAGGATACAAAGAGATATTATTATAATTCAGTCCACTCTTCCTGAACAAAAATTTCAGACCATTGTTATTCTCAAAAATATCAAATGTGTCTTTATGGTATAAGTATTCCCAACCTTTCTTTTTCCAAAAATGCTCATAGTTAGTATCATCAACAATAATAAAAAATTCTGCATTTTCTCTTACATCAATAACACGACGGACAGAGCATTGTTGTGTCCAATAATTAATATAATACAAATACACATCACCAACCTTGGGAACTGAAAATTTGTTTTCGTAAACCGTATCCTCGTGATATGGTGTATGCGAATTTTCGTTATCATATTGCTGAAAAGTAATGGTTTCACCTAATTTATAAAAAATTGGAGAATCAAGTATTTGTTTTTTTAATACATCATCTTGTATTATTACGTTTGAAGAAAACTCAACAGCACACGTACCGACAGGTATAATTTTATTGCCTGAATTTGATGATACTTTCTTGTAAAAAAACCAGTTTATCAATCCGTTTTCTTCGTCCGTTTCACCTTGATATTGCGCAACTTCGTTTTCTTCAAGTTCATCGTTGGCGGAGAAAAATTTTGTTACCTTTTGGCTGTTGGAAACCTTGTTTGAGCCACCCACAACCTCTTTCCATTCCGAATTTTCGTACTTGTAGAATTTGCCGTATTTGAACTTTTCAGTATCTTCACCCGTATACTGAATTAAATCGCCCTCTTTTGCTACAAAATTGGTAATATCAGACACTTGCGGGGTATATTTACCCGTTGTGGAAATAATATTTTTCTCAATCTTAATACCCTCACCTGCGGTATAAGTTGTGTTGTTATGTGATATAGGCTTCCACTCCAAGTTTTCAAATTTGTAGAATTTGCCGTATTTGAGCGTTTCGGTATCTTCGCCTGTGTAGAATATAACATCACCCTCTTTGGCTACGTAATCGGAGATATTAGATACTTGCGGCGTGTATTTGTCTGTAATCGAAATTACATTATTTTGAATTGTAATACCAAATCCTGCGGTATATTCTGCGCCGTCCCCTTTGTCGCCCTTGTCGCCTTTTAAGGCTGCAAGTTGTTCAGGCGTAAAATCTTCATACTTAAATGAATCGCCCTTGTCGCCTTTTTCGCCTTTTAAGGCTGCAAGTTGTTCAGGCGTAAAATCTTCGTACTTAAAAGAATCGCCTTTGTCGCCCTTTGCTCCGTCAGCACCTTTTTCGCCTTTTAGGGCTGCAAGTTGAGAGGACGTGAAATCAGAATATTTGAACGGGTCGCCTTTGTCGCCTTTTGCTCCGTCCGCCCCTCTTTCTCCCGTATCACCTTTGTCCCCCTTAGCACCTTTGAGTGTAGCAAGTTGTTCAGGCGTGAAATCTTCATACTTAAATGAATCGCCTTTGTCGCCTTTGTCGCCTTTTAAGGCTGCCATTTGTTCAGGTGTTAATTCAATATCCGTAACGGGTTGTGGAATCCAATTCGTGCCGTTAAACTTGTAAAATCGCCCGTTTTTTAACTGCATATTATCGTGAGTAGTATCCTGACCGGTATACTGAATAATATCACCCGTTGCAGGAATGTATGTTTCAATATTTTGTACTTGCGGAGCATAACTACCTGATATAGATATAGTATTGCCGTTGATAGTGATACCCTTTCCCGCAATAAATCTATTATACCTTACTCCTTGTGTCCACATCGTTCCGTCCGCGAACATTACGTAGTAATAAAAGTACTTGTCTTTGTCTGTCAACTGCTCAAATTGTTCCCACGAGTTTAGAAACAAGAATTTGATTTTATGCAGTTGTGTAGTAACATCTGTTTGTGTTTGTGTCTGTTGTTCAGCCATTTTCTTTTATTTTTTAATTATTAATATTTTCCCAATTCGGTTGGTTTTGATGCTCGTAATTTACGGTTAAATCTTCCCAATACGGTTGTATCGGATTTTCGTAATTAATACTCAAATCTTCCCAATACAAATCATATTCAACAGGTTCGGTTTCTATTCCTACCTTTTGTTCGATTCTCTTTAAACGGTCGCGTATGTCTTTCAAATATAGTAATATATCATTGCAAGTGCAGCCGCTCATATCAGAGCCGCTGCCGTTACCTTTATTATGCATTTGAAAATCAAATTCCAAAAAAGGATTAAATACCTGCGCTGCCATTTCCACCTCCTTCTTCTATTGGTTTTAAAGTAAAACCACAATAAATATCAACATCATTAACTTCTAAAACCAACGGGAACGAAACACTTTGACCTTTTATTTCATTTTCGTAGTAATAAAAATCATCGAACACATATTTACTATTATCATAGTTTAATTCAGACTTCAAATCATTCTTTAACTTGCTATCACCTTGATAACAAGTTTTTTCTTTCTCCTTACCTTTGCCGTCAATGTTATATAATTTAATTTTTACGATTTTACGCCAACGTGCATAAACGCTCAAATCTTGCGAAACAACTATTGATTTCAACGGAGTTACATTTGATTCGTCATCAGAAGAAAACCACCCATCAAAAATATAACCCTCTTTTTCAAGCGGGTCAAGCGTTAATTGCTCGCCTGATATGTAGTTTTCTGTTTTATCATTATTTTCTGCATCAAAGTTTACAAAGGTCAATATTCTCCATTTCTTCATATCAACCGTAAGCCCTAACGCTTCTTGTGAAATTTCTCCAATAGAGGGCAACTGACCGCTATTATGCGAAAATACTAACGCTACATATTGCTGCTGTCTGTCTTGATTAAAGATTTCAATAGGCGTAATTTGTTCCGTTTCGGGTGTAACATCATTCATTGGAATTTCGCTAACAACAACATTATCAGTTGTAAAAGTAACCGCTGCAAGTTCCCAATTTGTATTAGTGTATGTTACAATCATTTTAGCATCTGTTTCTGTCATAATAAGCGCATCTGTCAATACAGGATACATATTCTCATTATGCGACAACAAAACGCAATTTGATTTTTGCGTAACGGCAACTTTTTTTATTATTTTTGTTGCAGGCTGAGGCGTTGATGTTGAATTACCTTGTTGTTCAGACTGGGACGTTTCATCGGGTTGTATTTCCACCTCTTGCTCTGTTATAGATACGCCGTAATTAGGTATTGCTAACAAATCATTCAAATCTTGCTCTTTATTCTGTATTTGCGTTGAATAACCGTTTGTATTGACGGTAGCAACACCGTCTTTCGGTTCAAGTGATATGCGGACAATGCAGTGGTCTGCCTTGTCGTATTTGTGTTTGATAATATAACGGTCAACGATACCACTTTTATAGTACATTTTATTAACGTTGTCAACGTTGCCGCTCGGATTATCCTGATACTCTTCTGTTTTGTTTTTATAATATTCAAATACAATAGAATTGCCAAATACAGACAACCAATCTGTTATTGCCGGCAAATTAGAATCTGTTTCTAACAAATGCCCAAATTCGTAAACTTTTTTCTTATATTCTACGGTATATTCGTCCCAATTATACTTCAATCCTGAATACAAGAAAAATGTATCAGGAAAAAGAACGGGTTTTGTTTGCCACCCGACCGATTGTCCTGCCAAATCAAATACTTCCTCGGTTCTTTGATATAATGTATACATTTCTTAACTCCTTTTTTAAGAAAGTTTTTTTATTCTGATATAGCCCAAAAACGGCTCAACCTTGCCCTTGTCGCCTTGTATCGGTGCGCCCGCAGTACGAGTTCGCTCCACAACTCCCTGACCGCCGCCGTCTTGCGCTGTAAAAGGGGAATTTGCTGAAATAACCGTATTAACTTTGCCGTCCGTACTTTTGCAGATTTCAGTATGTCCGTTATAACATACCAAACAGCCCGCTTCGGGTACTTTAATT
>JAEEXW010000188.1 GCA_016287995.1 Bacteroidales bacterium | reverse complement strand
TTAAGAGGAAAGCCTCCGGCGTTTATTCTGTTGAAAAAGATAAACACATTTTTCTTCCTGCCTCCGGCAGCGAAAATAACGGAAAGGTTGTAGATGCCGGTAAAAACGGCTGGTATTGGTCAACACCGGCAAATCAGGGTTCGGTCTTGGGGTTTTATTCAACGGAAATTTCTCCGTCAGAAACAAGTAACCTTTCTTACGCTTTCCCTGTCCGTCCCGTAATTAAGAAGACAGCCTCAATTTTTCTTGACAAAACGGATGTAATGTTGTCTGTTAACGGAAAGGAAAAACTTACAGCCACAACCCCTAATTCTAACGGCAAGACCGTTGTTTGGAAATCTGACGACGAAAGCATTGCAAAAGTTGATGCAAACGGTAATGTAACCGGCGTTTCAACCGGCGTAACCACAATTCCAGGAACAATCGGCAACGAAACTATAACTTGCATCGTAACTGTAAAAATTCCCGTAACGGGCGTAACCCTCAGCGGTGCGGAATACGCTAATCCTTATATTTGGGGGTCGGAAAACGTTTTGTCAAAAACTTTTACCGCCGCCGTAACGCCTGACAACGCCACCGACAAAACCGTTACATGGGAATCGAGCCACCCCGACATTATTGAAGTTTCTCAAAGCGGCGAAGTTGAAATCATTGCGCCTAACGAGACGGGCGGAGTTTTGGACGTAACAATTTCCGCAATCTCCAACGACGATAATACTGTTAAAGGCGAATACGTAATCCATTTGGACAATTACGTTGACCTCGGTACAGGCGAAGTGTATTGGAAAACTATAAAAGAATCAAATCAATATACCTATAATAATGCTCAAACAACTTTTGGCAGCATTAATATTCCCTCGTATGATGATTATAACCGTCTGATTGATAAATGTGATTTGCAATCAGGCAGAATAACGAACAAAAACCGCTCTTCTGCATACATTAATTGGCAACCGGGTAATTATTGGTCAAATACATTTAAGCGTAAGGGTAATACATTTGCCACTCATAATTATAATTATAACTATACTTTCGTTGTCAATTCATCAGACAATTATAGTTTTGGTGACGCTTATGTAAATAATTCTCTTTCAGTTCATTGTGTTCGCAGATATGTGAATGAAGCCTCTGTAATGCTAAATAAGACGTTAGACCTAAAAGACATCGTCAATCCTAACGGAGAGCCTGTTAATATAAAATGGGCTTCTGACAATTCAAGCATTGTTGCGGTTAACAACGGCGTTGTTACTGGCAAAGCGATAGGTAAGGCGACAATAACGGCTGTTTTCAACGGACAGACTGTAAGTACTGTTGTAACGGTGCTTGTTCCGCCGGAAAGCATTATTCTCAGCGGCGCATCATACGACAATCCCTATATTTGGGGTACAGAAGATGTTGAATATAAAACTTTTACCGCCACAGTATTGCCCGAAAATGCCGCAGACAAATCCGTTATATGGGAATCGAGCGACCCCGACATCATAACAGTAGACCAAGACGGTAAAGTTAAAATCATTGCGCCTAACGAGACAGACGGTGTCTTGGCGGTTACGATTACAGCAATGTCCGGCTACGACAACAACATCAAAGCCGAATATGTAATCTACCTCGACAATTACGTTGACCTCGGTACGGGCGAAGTCTATTGGAAGACCACGAATGAAACTGGCACATGTACTTTTAGTGAAAACGCTATTGACATACCGTCAGAAACAGATTTTCAAAAGGCTGATAATCTTCTGCATTGGGAGGGGTATGAAACGAGCAGCGGTTATACATTCCAGAATAATAACAAGTCTGGTGCGTATATTAATCTGCCGTATGGTGATTACTGGGCGAATACATTTTCTTACGGATTATTGGCTACCACATCTGAGAGAGGCATTATGTATTCTCTTCCTAATCCTTATTCTGATCCTAATGCCTATTTGAATTTGGGTGTAAGTAGCGATCGTATGTATAATAAGCACAGCGTTCGTTGTGTGAAAAGATACGGGAACATAAAAGTTACAAGACTTTTAATCGAGGGAGATTTTCGTAAATCTCAATTTATAGACGAAGATGATCCGTATGTATGGGGAAGAGACAACTCTTCATCAAAGAAATTGCGTCTTACAGTGGAGCCTTCATACGCCAGCAACAAAGATGTTAAATGGGACATAAACAATACCTCTATTACCTCAATAGGACAAGACGGTACTGTAACTATTACCGCGCCCAATGAGAGTGCAGAAAACAAACTCATAACAATTACAGCGACTGCACAAGATGGTAGCGGAGTAGTAGGAACTTATTCATTTTATCTTGCAAATTATGTTGACCTCGGCACTGAACGTGTTTATTGGTACACTACCAACTATAAAGAAGGTACACAAGAACTATTTGCATGTACTGATGCAACAGGTGAATATAAGTCTAATCTCCCAACGAAACAAGATTTTGTGAATATTTTTTCTTGTGTGTGGACTTTAAAAGGCGATTATTACCAAATAAAAAACAGGAACGGATCCGGTGCTTATATTAACCTTCCTATATACTCAACAAGAGAGATGACAGGATATTATTCCTGCGAAAAATCATCGGCAAACTTATATTGGACGTTGTATTTGGTAGACTATGGTAAACTCTTAGAAGAACCATATCCGGATGACCCTGAAAATACGAATGTTGTACACATGGGGAAACTTTGGCAATTGTATGATTACAAACTGCCGCTCCGTTTTATAAAACTAAAATAAATTATGAACAAATCCATTTTATCCATATATTGTGCAGTGTTGGTAGTGCTGCTTGTTGCAATTTCCGGCACTGCCCGCGCACAGTCTTACATAGAACGTGTTTCGGAAGGTCATTGGAATATTGCCGACACTGATGAAGACATCATCGTTGTAATGACCGGTTACGATGATGATAAAAACGTCGGTTTTGGCGTTTCCACTGAGGACGACGACATAGTTTTTGTGGCGGGGTATACCGATTTTGAAATCGCGGCGGAAAAAGACCCTTTGACCTTCATCTATTCCGGCAAGCCGCAAACGCTTGACAAACCGGATTTTAAAATCACTTACGAACAGGGCGGCGTTGAAAAGACAGTTTTAGAAGATGAGTTTACTGTCTCTGACAGCAAACTTAATATTGACAACAACGGCGGCGGTCAGGCGGAGTTTCTCCTTTCATATACCGACAACATCAACGTCGGCACGGCAACCCTTATGGCAGGCGATGAAAATGAAATTAATTTCTTAATTGAACCGAAAGAAATCGGCGTTGAATGGTCTTCGCCCGAAACTTTTGTATATGACGGCAAGACACATACTTTGACAGCAACGGCAACAGACCTTGCAACCCAAAATGACGAATGTCTCTTGACCGTAGAGGGCGAAGGAATAAACGCCGGAAAATACACGGCAGAGGTTGTCGGAGTGAGCAACTTAAACTACAAACTGCCGGAAGACGTAACCCGTGATTTTGAAATCACGGCGGCTGCTCTTACCGTTACCGCCAAAGACCATACAGTTGTTTACGGCGACGACCCTGCAAACGGCGGCGTAATTTTTGAAGGCTTTGCCGAAGGCGACGACGAAAGCAAACTCGGCGGCGAATTGTCTTACGGTTACGATTATGAAAAAAACTTTCCTATTGGCAAATATACCATTACGCCGTTGGGTCTAAATTCCGAAAATTATACAATCGAATTTCTCTCCGGCGTTTTGACCGTTGAGCCGAAAAACGTTGACCCTGAAATCACCCTCAGTCAAAAAGAATTTAAGTATGACGGCACGGCAAAAACTCCCGCTTTGGTTTCGGTAACTTTCGGCGAAACTGATTTGAGCGGCGAATATTCCGAGCCGGAGTATCAGAACAACGTCAAGGTCGGTACGGCAACCGTTACCGTTAACAGCAAAGAAGGCAGCAACTATACTTTTTCCAAAGACGTAACCTTTACCATTCTGCCGATACCTTTTGAATTTCTTGCCGGACAAAGGGCTGCAATAAAAATCCCCGTAGCAGTCAGCGGCTTGACTTTTTCTACTGACAATCCCGAAATTGCCGTTGAGTTAAAAGACGGCGAATACGTTCTTACTACGACGGAAAACGTTAAAAAAGGCGACCTTGGACATTTAATTTCCGAAATCACTGACGTTTCGGTAACAATTACCGACCCGTTTGAAAACTTTTTTGACGGGGACAAATGGTACAACAAAGATGTCGTTTTGACTTATCCCGAAAATCAGTACAACTGGGTTTTGAACGTTTTGGATTATCCTGACGCCACAATCTCCGCCGAGGGTGAAAACAATGTTGAATGTGAGATTTTGGACGGACTTCAAAACATCATCGCGGCGGACAATTTTTCTGTAAAAATCGACAAAACCGCGCCCGTTCCCGCTGCCAAAGTAAAAGATTATGAAATCGTTATGGACACTGCCGCTGCTAAAAAATACTTTTTTCATTCCGACTATGACGTTTCGGTTGAGCCTTCTGACGTGTTGAGCGGCACGGCAAAAATTGAGTATTCTTGGGACGGCGGTAATTTTTCCGATTATGACGGTGTCGTAAAAATTCCCTTCGGCAAAAATACGCTTTATGTCAGGGCGGAAGACTTGGCGGGTAATGTTTCTGACGTTTACAAGGCGGCTTTCAACGTTTTTGAAGACAGCAAATTCTCGCTTAACGGCAAGGCTGAAATCACTTCCGACACGGTTTATTATGCTTCAAAAACAATTTCCGGCGTAAATTTTTCCGTTGACCTCAACGGCAACACTGTCGGTATAATCACCGACCAGGAAAACAATGTTTTGGATTTTGTTGTAGAGGATAACGTTATAAAAATCAGCAAAGAATATCTTGAAACGCTTTTGCCGGGCAAAAATCCGCTTTTGGTACACGTTAATCCGCTTGGAATGTCAGAGGCTTGGCACGGCACTGAGGCTGCGGATTACGAATCGCAGATTATGACCATAAATCTTGACGTTAAATATATTGCTAAGCCGAAAGACGGTTATAGTTTTGTTTCAGAGGCAGACCCTGACGTAAAAGCCTTTTGTCAGGGTGATGACGTTGTTATGAGTATAAGTTTTGACGAAAGGTATTCGGATGTTGATTATCTTTCGGTTGAAAGGTTGGGCATTGACAAGGCAAATTCCGATGAGGAAATTTATTTTCGTATTCCGCTGCACGCTTTGAAAGGCGGTTACGAGCAAATGGCAACCAAGTATTACAAAAACGGTTATGAGTATGACGGTTCGATAATTTTTCCGTCGGATTATCCGAAGGAGTACAATAGAAAAGTTTACGACGATGTTTTGGCGGTTGACAATTCCGGCGGACAGTTTTTGGACGGCGGGTACAAATGGTTTATGGACAACAGTGAGATCAGCGGCTTAAATTCGCAGTATGTTGATTTGACAAAGTACATAAACGACGGCGGGCAGCATGTTTTTTACGCATCTGTTGTTAACACTGACGGCGACCGTTTCCGTGTTTGTCCTACTGACGAGTTTATTATTTCGCCGCTTTCAAAAAGGGCTGCTGCGGCTGTAAAGACGTATCCAAATCCTGCGGTAAGCCGTCAGCCGGTGTATATAGAATTGAAAAATTTTGCGGAAGAAGATTTTTCTCAAATTGAAATTTTGCTTTACAACCAACTCGGCGGCTTAGTAAAAAAGATTTTCGGGGTTCAGGAAACTAACCCCGTAGTTTTGCCGTCAGGTTTTTATAACGGCGTTGTGGTTTTGAGAGGTCAGAAGGTATTGAATTTTAAAATGGTTGTGGAATAGGATTTTTTTTGGGGAAAAACAAATAATTTATATCTTTGTATCCTGAAATGTAACATAAAAACAGAATATTATGTGTACAATGGAATTGAGAGCGGAATTTTTGCAGAGCATTAATCCGCTGTTTGAAAGCGACAGTCTTATGCGTGAGGCATTAGACCTTATCAAGGGGCTTTTGTCAAGAGAAAAAAAGGCTCAGGCGGTTGTTGCCCAGAATGATAGCGACGAAGAAATTGAAACTGGACTTCGTCAGGCTTTCAAGGAATTGAAGGCTGTCAAAGAAGGAAAAATTGAAACAAGGGATTTTTTTGAAGTTGTTAACGAACTATGAGTTACCAATTAAGAACCATTCCAACGTTTGACAATGAACTCAAACAATTGTCAAAGCGACATCACTCGTTAAAGGCTGACATTCTGCAACTTGGTAAAGAATTACAAGAGAATCCGCTTGTTGGCGCAGACCTCGGAC
>JAEEXW010000187.1 GCA_016287995.1 Bacteroidales bacterium | reverse complement strand
GCACGTCTTGATGTCATTACAGTCCTGCACAAAAACGGCGTAATAACTGACGTTAAGCATTATGAGCGGGCATATTTTCCGCGGCCGAGAAGATTTTAAAATTTTCGGAAAACTTTTGGTTATTCCATTTTTATATGCTTTCTTTGTGAAAACTTTAAAGACTTAATAAATATGTTTACATTAATAAATTTACCTTATTCAAACGAGGATTTATCGCCTGTGATAAGTTCTGAGACTTTGAGTTTCCATCATGGAAAACATCTTCAAACATACGTGAATAATCTTAACAACTCATTGAAAGACAGTGGTTTTGAAAATTCAACGTTAGAAGAAATAGTAAAAAAATCTTCTGGGGCAATTTTCAATAATGCTGGTCAGATTTTGAATCATAATTTGTATTTTCTTCAATTTCAGAAAGTTAAAGAGAATAACGTTCCAGAAGGTAAGATTGCGGATTTGATAAACAAAGAGTTCGGAAGTTTTGAAAATTTTAAAGAGGAGTTTTCAAAGAAAAGCGCGGGACTTTTTGGTTCGGGTTGGGTTTGGTTGTCGTTGAAAGCCGATGGAAAACTTGAAATTTCACAAGAGCAAAACGCTCAAAATCCTATTACAAGAGGAAACATTCCGCTATTAACGATTGACGTTTGGGAACACGCCTATTATCTTGATTATCAAAACAGAAGGGCAGAATACATTGAAAAATTTTGGTCAATAATCAACTGGAAGGAAGTCAATAAAAGATTAGCGTAAAAAACAAAACACCCGAACCAAAACAGTTTTTTTAGAGTTTCGATTCGGGTGATTTGTTTTTTTATTCGTTAAAGAATTTCATATTCTATATTTCGTTGGTTACCGTCTTTTGGTCTTAAAATTTGTTTATCTACAAGGTCTTTGATGTCCCGAAGTGCAGTGTCAAGTGATTTTTTGGATAGTTTTGACCAATTTTTGGCTGTGAGTTTACCTTCGTAACCGTCAAGCCAAATGTTTAACATTTCCTTTTGACGTTCTGACAAAATTGTTTGACTATTTTGTTGCCAAAAAACAGTTTTTTTTAATACATTGGACAAGTTTTCATTTGCTTTGTCAATTGCACGCTCCATACATGATAAGTACCAATCCAACCATGCAGTTATCTCTCCGTCTCCTTTTTGCGTTTTTTCCAAAATGTCATAATAACGGCTTTTTTCCGTGTTAATTTGGTTTGACATACTGAAAAAACGCATTTTTGAATTATCTGCTTGCGAAAGAGCCATATCGCTGATTGCCCGTGCCATACGTCCGTTGCCATCGTCAAAAGGGTGTATGCTGACAAAATACAAATGTGCAATAGCCGATTTTAAATATGTAACATATTGGTTGTTAGAATTAAACCATTGAAGAAATTGTGACATCATGGCGGGAATTTGTTCGGCTTCCGGGGCTTGATAATGCACTTTTTCCCTACCTAATGCGCCTGAAATTACTTTCATTCCCGTTGATCTATATTTGCCGACATTTATATCGTTGATTCCGCTTTTCATAGTCGGAAACAATGCACAATGCCATGAAAATAATCTGTTGTCTGTCAATGGTTTATCATAATTAGAGGTTGCATCTAACATCATTTCTACAATACCGTCAATGTAGTGAGTTGGTTCTTTATGCTTTGGAATTTCAACTCCTAATTTTCTTGCAACTGACGAGCGAACCATATCAGAATCAAGATTTACGCCTTCAATTTGATAAGAATCTACGACATCGTATGTAATTGTATCCGTCATTGCCTTCAAACACGAATCAAAACCGAGCGTAGTAAGTCTTCCCGACAAAAATCCTGCTTTTTTGTTGATTATCAGGAGTTTGTCGTTAATAAAATCCTTATTCCAAAGGAAATTTGCCCAATTTTCTGATTCGTAAATGTACATAAATTTGTTTTTGCGGTTAATAATTCGCAAAAAATGCGAGTTATTAACCGCAAAAGTAATCTTTTTTATTAATTTCGCAAAAACTTTTTACAATTAACAAGTGTAATTTAGTACATTGAACCTTCCATTCTGTATTGATTTGTCAAAAAAATTGCATAAAAAATCCCGAACCGGGACGAAAATACGTCGAAGTTCGGGATTTTATTTTATTATTTTAAAATAATTTTTTAATACGTTCAGGCACAATTTTACTTAATTTTATGCCTTTAATAATTTGTTTCATTCCGTCAACTGACAATTTACCTTTTAAT
Source organism: Bacteroidales bacterium (assembly GCA_016287995.1). GTDB lineage: Bacteria > Bacteroidota > Bacteroidia > Bacteroidales > UBA3824 > UBA3824. The sequence continues at coordinate 4,042 of JAEEXW010000187.1, read as the reverse complement.
TTATAAATTTTATTATCTGATAATAATTTCAAAAAGTCGTTTTTGTTATATTCAATAATTTGATTACAGTTCACATACGTTATTTGGCGAAAACCATTGGTTTCATCAGGAACAAAACACGGAAACGTATTTGGATCTATATGATTATGAATCACGAATTTATATATGGTATCTGTCTGGGATGTACAAGCCGTAAATAAAAAATATTTGTCCTGTTTCCTTACACAGATGTGAATATGCTCCGGCACACCGACATTAGTTTGACTTGTAAAGAAATATATTTCAGACTCATTAATTGTTTCTTCAAGTAATGACTGTGGCAATTCCATAATTGTCTATTTATACAAATGAAACATTTCTTTTGATAAATCCAAACTTTCTTTGTCATCAACAAATAAACCGCTACCATCGTCATAATTTTCAAAGAACAAGTCCATATTGATATTGTAACTGTTTTTTGAGTTCTTGTCTTTTAATAATGGCTCATACTTCTTCCACTCAGGAAACTGATGAGACAAATTAGACAACTGCCATTGCGTCATATTTCCGTATGTATTCCAAATCAAATCCAAGACTTCAATGTCGCTCTCAGAAAAAACATCTTTATCTACATTTTCTACAAACGTATATGTAAAGTTTTCTTTATTTTCTTTGATGAATGGAGTTTGTACAGGAATACCTTCAACTATGTTTTTAGCATTTGACGGTACAACACCTTTCTGCATAGCAAAATAATTATCGCCCGTAATTGTTCTGCCGTATTTGCGCAAATGATAACGGTCGGCAAGCCAAATCAATTTGTATGCTTTCATACAATTGATTGTCTTATCTTTTTGTGTCAAAGCAATATAGCCAAGTGTATTTGCAATTTTATTTATATCCATAACCGTAAAATTTTAACCAACCTTGCGCAAAAATATCGAATATATTTTATATATCCAAACAATTATTTCAGAAATTTTGCCAAGCCTTTTATTGCATAGTGAGAGAAATATTTTACAGATACAAATAGCGGCAATTTCAATTCATTACGCAAAATATTCCAATGCCATTGCATAGTTTTAAACTTGTTTCCCGAAACGGATTGTTTTTGAGTACGATAAAATGCTTCAATAGTATTTGTATTCATTGCATATCTGCCTTGTTTTAAAATTTCAAGCCACATCAAATAATCTTCATGATGTATGTTTTTTTGATATACTTTTCCAACTTTTGACGTGTCATAAATTCCTGTTAAATTTCCGATACAATCGCCTTTCAGTAAATATTCATAATCAACGATTAACGGTGATGTAATCAACCTATTTTGCATTTTTCCATCGCAGTTCATTTTCGCATAGTATGAAAACACAATTGCGACATCGTTCATTTCAAACAATGGCAACTGATGCTCCAATTTGGTCGGCAACCATAAATCATCGCTGTCTAAAAACGCTATAAAGCGTCCGTTTGCGTTTTCAATCCCGATGTTTCGCGGATAAAACGGACGTTTGAAAGTTTTGTCCGTTTTTAAATACTTTATCCGCGAATCTCTCTTAACGTATTCTTTAACAATGGATTCTGTATCATCGGAAGAATTGTCGTTAATAACGAGCAGTTCCCAATTTTGATAAGTTTGCGCTAAAACGGAGTTTATCGCAGAAGAAATTGTTGCCGATGAATTGTGCGCCGGCATTATGACGGAAACAAGATAGGACATAGGCAAACTATAATTTTAAAATCCTCTTTATGACAATTTTCAGTTCTGAAGGAATCAAACTAATCATATAACGGACAATCCGTTTCGGTAACGGTGCATACAATTTTGAAATGAATTTTTCAACCGGCAAATCGTCTATGCCGTTATAAATTGTGTCACGAACCGTTGGCTTTTTTGTCGGGTGAAGAAGATTCCCGTTTTTTCTTGTAATTTTATCAGCAGATGTTTCAATAAATTCAAAACGGGAACGATTTTTTTCAAATAAAAATTTACCTTTGTCATTATTCAACATACAACACGAAACACCCTTTGAAGAATAAAACTTCGGATGTGCAGTTTCAATACCCCAAAAATCACCCATTGTTATATCGCCCGAACGTTTTTTTATGTCTGCAAAAGCGCATTGATAACAACTCTGACGATATGTTTCGCCGCGCATAAAGGACGAATAATACGGGTCAACTGCACCGTTTATCGTTTTTGTTTTTGTTTTTGTTTTTGTTTTTGTTTTGCCGCCACAAGTCCACCCTGAAACGTCTTTGTCCCGAAAACCGTAATATATAATTTTGTCGTTTGTCTTCTTAGAAAGCCATTCGATGTATTTGTTGAATAATTTTTGGCTTGGAACTCCGTGGCAAATTATATCGGCGGTGAATAACTTTTCTGGCTTTTTTCCAAGAAACGAATACAGTCCCGAAATCTGACACGGCGTTCCCGTATAAAAAACAATTTTCTCTGGATAATTTTTCAAAATCTCCGCAACTTCGCGGTAAGTTTCTCTCGTATCGCTTGTTACATATTTAGAACCTTTAATCAGTTTTAATTCCGCTTTGTTGTCAACTTTAATGTGTCGTGCTTGCAAATTTTCGTCAAAGGCACAGCCGAAAATGACACCGCCGTTTTCTAAAATGTAGTCAGCAAAGCCCGCAAATACTCCGCCCGAAGCACTTTCTGATAGTTCTTTGTCATCTTTTAGCCGTAAACCGAGATATATGGGATTTGTATTTTCTGTTTTGTTGAAAATTGGACAATGCTTTACGCAAAGACCGCATTTTATGCAAACATCTTCATTTACAGACGGATACAAAAAGCCTTCATTATCAGGGAGAACAGAAATACATTGTTTGGGACAAATCTGCTCGCAAGAACGGCAACCGTAACATTCTTCCTTTTTAACAGACGAGATAGTATTTGACATCGGATTTTTAGATTGATTCTTTGTTTATTTCAGTTAGTGCATTTTTGAGGAACATATATGATTTTTCTCTTTCCTTTTCTAAAATACTCTCAGCATAAACAAATGATATGTTAGAGGCACTGTCGTCACCAAAAATCTCATCACCTCGTATATATCTATTTTCTAATTTGAGAAGGTTAAGAAGGTTTGTAATACGGGTAGATTGAGAATTGGATTTTTTATGATTTCGCTCTATGGAATAAAAAGGTCTGTGAAATATGACAGAAAAGACAAGTCCATGAAAAGAATCCGTTATGACAATATCAGCATTATATATCAAATTAAGGAATTCTGTTGGTCCTGCGGTTTCTAACTGCATATTGTGTTGTTGAAAAGCCTCAAAGGTGTAAGGTAAAACCTTAACCGGCAGATTACATCTTTTTTGAATTTTACAAATGCTTTCTAATGTTTGGTTAGTAGGACTATCTAAAAAATAGCATAAAATATACTTTTCGGTTGTCTTATCCCTGTTTTTTATCCAAAAATCAGGTTTCACGGCAAGTGTCGGGTCTAAAACAACAGGGACTTCTTTCCCTACAAGTGCCTTTATCATATCCTTTCCGCTATTTTCACGGACTGATATGTAATTGAATGTATTGATATTTTTGGCAATTAATTTTTTGTTGTAGTCAGGAACTATATTAGTTCCAAAACTTGGAGCATACGCTACTTTTTTATTTGAGGGTGCGAACAATAGAAAGTAATATGGCGAAATATAGAGTAAATCTGCTTTCCATATTTGATCACTTCCGCAAACAACAGCAACAACATCTTCCGAGTGTGCATACCTTTTCATTTTATAGTACGACATCTTTTTTATGCGAAAGTTTGTCTCAGAAAACTTGTCAAATAACTGTTTCGTTTTCATAGGCATATTGTTTGAATAGTTGGCAATATAGCCGCCGATAGTTTTTTTATAGGAAAACGGATGACATATAGTTCTGAAAAACAATGTAAACAATTTAGCCAATGTTATATCCCTACCTTTTATAAGAGAGTCGTCATGCCAAATCATTTCAGGATTAAAACCACATTCACGTATAAGTTGGTTCATTGCCAATGCTTGCAGATAAGTACCGTAATTATAACCCGTATGAAAGGAAACT
>JAEEXW010000186.1 GCA_016287995.1 Bacteroidales bacterium | reverse complement strand
GGAAAGGCCGCCCGTAGTCGTCGTTATGGGACACGTTGACCACGGTAAAACATCGCTTCTGGACTATATCCGAAACACTAACGTTATTGCGGGCGAGGCAGGCGGCATAACGCAGCACATCGGCGCATACAACGTGAAACTTCCGGACGGAAAACACATCACGTTCCTTGATACTCCGGGTCACGCGGCTTTTACGGCAATGAGGGCGAGAGGTGCGAAAATCACCGACATCGTAGTCATCGTAATCGCAGCAGACGACAGCATAATGCCGCAGACCGAAGAGGCAATCTCTCATGCGCTTGCAGCAGACGTGCCGATTATCTTCGCAATCAACAAAATAGACAAACCGGCGGCAAACCCGCAAAAAATAAAAGAGGAACTTGCCAACAAAAACCTTTTGGTTGAGGAATGGGGCGGAAAATACGGCTCTGTTGAAATTTCGGCAAAAAAAGGTCTCAACGTTGACAAACTTCTCGAAAGAATACTTCTCGAAGCCGAAATGCTTGAACTCAAAGCAAACTACAAGCGTCCGGCATTCGGCACGATTATTGAAGCCGCTTTGGACAAAGGCCGCGGCTACACCGCAAACATCATTGTTGAAGGCGGTATTTTAAGGGTCGGCGACGCTGTTTACGCAGGCAGATGCTCAGGCAAAATCAGGGCTATGTTCAACGAGAGGGGCAAAAAAATCACGGAGGCAAAACCCTCCGAACCGGCTGTTATCCTCGGTCTTGACGGCGCACCGATAGCAGGCGACAAATTCAAGGTAATGCCCGACGAAAGAAGCGCGCGCGAAAAAGCCACAAGAAGGGAACTTCTCGACAGAGAAATGGCTCAGAGGGCTCAGCGGCACGTAACTCTCGATTTGATAAGCAAACGTATCGCTCTCGGAATCGACAACTTCAAAGAACTCAAACTTATTATCAAGGGCGACGTTCAAGGTTCCATCGAGGCTTTGGCGGATTCTTTGGAAAGACTTTCAACCGAGGAAATCGAAGTCAAGGTTATCCAAAAGGCTGTCGGTCAGATTTCTGAAAACGACGTTATGTTGGCAAGTGCATCGGATGCGATTATTATCGGTTTCCAGGTGCGTCCCTCGTCAGGCGCAAAACGTCTGGCAGAAAAAGAACAAATCAGTATCGAACTTTACTCCGTCATCTACGACGCAATAGAAGACGTAAAGAACGCAATGGAAAAAATGCTTTCACCCGAAATCAAAGAAGAAATCACGGGTACGGCAGAGGTTCAGCAGACTTTCAAAATCTCGAAAGTCGGAACTATTGCGGGCTGCGTAGTAAAAGAAGGACGTATTATAAAGAGCAACAAGTGCAGGGTTATCCGCGACGGTATCGTTATCTTCAACGGAGAACTCGAATCGCTCAAACACTTCAAGGACGATGTAAAAGAAGCCGGTCCGGGTATGGAATGCGGTTTGAACGTTGCCAAGTTCAACGACATTCAGGAAGGCGACATCATCGAATCCTACGAAGAAAAGAAAGTTTCGAGAAAACTATAAATCCGGGATTTATTTTGTTCATGGTGATAATGGCAAGACCGCGGGAATTTTTCTTATCCCCGGTCTTGTTTTTTTTGTATTATTCATTTTTTTTTATCACCTTTGCAGACCAATATAATTATGACAAGAAAATGAATATAATACTTTCAGACAATCTTGAAACCCGCTTTGAACTCCTGCCGCTGACTTTTACCAGACCTTGCGGCGATTTGAGATGCGGTATCCTCACAATACAGGAAAAATGGCAGAGGCTCACCGGCGAAAATGTTTCGCTCTTAGGCGACGACTATCTGCGCAAAAAATATTCACCCGTTTTTTCAGGCGACAATTTCGTAGTTGAGTCAACCGTTTTGCCCGATGAAGATTTCTTTAACGCTGTAAAAGCACTTCAAAAAGGCGAAGGAATCGTCTTTAACGGTTTACTAATTGCTGCGCGTCTTAATGACGAAGATTCGGAAAAGTTTTATGCAGACAGAAAATCTCTTTCCGTTAACGCAAAAGAATGTAAGAACGTTTCAAAAATCAATTTTACGTGGGACATTTTCTCTCTCAACGAGCAGGAAATAGAAAAAGACTTTTTTATGTTGACTAAGGGTAGAAAGTCTCAGGAACTTTCGCCGACAAACAGATTCTTACAGAAAGAAAGAATTTTTGTTGAAGAAGGCGTTACGGCAGAATTTTCGATTATCAATCCCGCAGGCGGCTATGTGTATTTGGGCAAAAATTCCGAAGTTATGGAAAACGCCGTTATTCACGGTTCACTTGCTCTTTGTGAACATTCGGTTGTAAAAATTTCAGCCAAAATATACGGCGCAACCACTATGGGACCTTATACAAAATGCGGTGGCGAAGTCAACAACGCCGTTATTTGGGGCTATTCCAACAAGGGACACGACGGATTTTTGGGAAATTCCGTACTCGGACAATGGTGCAACCTCGGCGCAGATACCAACAATTCTAACCTAAAAAACAATTACGCCGAAGTCAAAGTTTGGAACTACGCAAAACACCGATTCGTTAAAACAGGCTTGCAGTTTTGCGGTTTGATTATGGGCGACCATTCAAAGAGCAGCATCAACACGATGTTCAACACGGGAACGGTTGTCGGGGTAAGTTCAAACGTCTTCGGAAGCGGTTTTCCGAGAAATTTCGTACCGTCGTTTGCCTGGGGCGGCGCTGACTCCTCTTACGAGACTTATCCGCTGAAAAAAGCCCTCGAAACGGCTCAAATAATGATGGCACGCCGTCATATAGAATTGGACGAAACAGAAACCGAAATCCTGACGCACGTTTTTGAAGAAACCCAAAACTTACGGAAAAACTTTTAAACGCCCACAATGAAAAACGACATGCCTGACTCAAAAGAGCAGTTTATTCATATCCCGGAGAGCGACGAACTCGAAAAACCTGACTGGCAGAAAGTCGGTCAGGAGGTTTTGGTGTTGCCGCTCAGAAACAACGTTTTGTTTCCGCTCGTGATTATGCCCGTAACCTCAGGCAGGGCAGCCTCGGCAGAAATCATCAAAAGGACGTATTTGAACGGCGGTTATGTAATTTGCGTTACACAAAAAGACCCTTCAAACGACACTCCCGGAATTTCCGAGATTTACGAAACGGGAACTCTCGCAAGGGTTTTGAGCGTAACACAGTCGGAGGGCGGAACCATAAGTGCCGCCGTTGAGGGCATAATGCGCGTAAAAATCACCGGCGAAGGCTCTATGAGCGACGCTGCAAACGGTTTTTTGTCAGTAAGTTACAAGCCTCAGAGAGACTACTATCCGCCCGAAGGCGACAGGGAATTTATAACGCTTGTTTCCTCTATAAAGGAAATTTCGCTCTCAATAGCCGACATGAACGGCAATTACAATCCGAATGCGGTTCTCGCCATCAGAAACATGAGAACGCCCGGATTTTTAATCAGTTTCATCGTCACGAATTTTGACATCAGCACGGAAGACAAAAACAAAATTCTTGCTATCAATTCGGTCAAAAAACGCGCCCTTGAACTTACCGGCATGCTGACCTCAGAGCAGGAAAAAGTCAGGCTGAAAGATGACATTCAGGATAAGGTAAAACGTGTTATCGACAAAGAACAGCGCGATTATTTCTTAAATCAGCAAATTAAAACCCTTCAAAAGGAACTTGGCGGCGATGCAGCAGCCAATCAACTCGAAGAACTTGAAAAACTTTCACTTTCCAAAAACTGGCCTGAATACGCTAAAAAGGCGTTTGAAAAGCAGTTTGCAAGACTTAAAACCATACACCCGCAATCACCGGATTTTGCGATAGAACTCTCTTATTGTCAGACACTTTTGGAACTTCCTTGGCTCGACTGCACGGAAGATGACTTTACGATAGAAAGTGCGGAAAAGGTTTTAAACGGCGACCATTACGGTTTGGAAAAAGTTAAAGAAAGAATTTTGGAATATTTGGCGGTTTTGAAACTTAAAAAAAATCTCAAATCGCCGATTCTCTGCCTTTACGGTCCTCCGGGTGTAGGCAAAACCTCACTCGGCAAAAGTATAGCAAAAGCACTTAATAGAAAATACGAGAGAATTTCGTTAGGCGGACTTTATGATGAGGCTGAAATCCGCGGACATCGGCGCACATATATCGGCGCAATGCCCGGACGGATTATCAAAAGCATTAAAAAAGCGGGCTCGTCAAACCCGGTTTTTGTGCTTGACGAAATTGACAAAATAGACTCCAATTTTCACGGCGACCCTGCCTCGGCGTTGCTCGAAGTACTTGACCCAGAACAAAATACGGAGTTTCATGACAACTATTTGGACTTGGATTACGACCTCTCGAACGTGCTTTTCATAGCGACGGCAAACAACATAAACAAGATTTCCGCCGCACTTTTGGACAGAATGGAAATGATTGAGGTTTCGGGCTACGTTACGGAAGAAAAACTCGAAATCCTAAAACGTCATCTGCTGCCCAAAATACTTGAAAACCACGGTCTCAACCCCGAAAATTTTTCGCTTTCGGACTCTGAGGCAAAGTTTTTAATCGACAATTACACAAGAGAGTCGGGCGTAAGGGAACTGTCAACCGTTTTGGCGTCGCTTGTCAGAAAAACGGCTGTAAAAGTTGCCTCGGATTTAAAATATAAAGATGTCATAACCGAAAGCAACATCATTCAAAAACTCGGCAAGCCAAAATATCAGCACGACGGATATTTTGCGACACGTCAGCCGGGCGTTATCCCCGGACTTGCGTGGACATCGGCGGGCGGCGAACTTTTGTACATTGAGGCGCTTCTCTCAAATGGGAATGGCACACTTAACATTACCGGCAACGTTGGCAAAGTGATGAAAGAGTCTGCCGAAATTGCGGTTAACTATCTTTGCGCCAACGAAGAACGGTTAGGTATAGACCACAGAATGTTTAAAGAATTTGACCTGAGTCTGCATTTTCCCGAAGGTGCAGTTCCAAAAGACGGACCTTCGGCGGGAATAACGATTTTTACGTCCCTCGCCTCCGTCTACACGCAAAGACCGGTTAAACCGAGAATTGCAATGACAGGAGAATTAACGCTTTCTGGTAGGGTTTTGCCAGTCGGCGGAATCAAAGAAAAAATTCTTGGTGCTAAACGCGCCGGAATAAAAAAAATTTTTATGTCTGTTGAAAACCGTCGCGATATAGAAGAAATTAATCCCCTATACATTGACGGCTTGGAATTTGTATACGTCAAGACAGCGATGGAATTGATTCCGATGGTGCTTGAAGAAGAAAGGGTCAAAAACCATGTTAAACTAAAAGACAGAAAAACTATCAACACTTATAAAAAAAATGTGGATACCGATAAAAACATTGTATCTCAGTGAGTTGAAAATTCAACAAGAACTAAATCAAATGGGAGAGGAGACTTTTGTGCCTATGCGTTACGAGGCTCCTGAAATGACTCCGAGGGAGGAACTTGTTAACTATCCCCTTGTTCCTGCGGTTCATAATTTGCTTTTTGTTCATAAAGAGTACAACAAAAGATGGTGCGACGGTCTAAGGGACAAAATTGATTATCCTCTGAGTTTCATAAAATTAGCCTCAGGAGATAAAGATTATGCAACGATTAAAGACGACGAAATGAGCGTTTTTATGCGTGTTTGCAGTCCAGAACACTTCGGGACACAATATAAAACGATGGACGAACTCAAAGCAAAAGCCGGTATGATGGTAAGGGTTAAGCGCGGCGAGTTTGAGGGCATTGTCGGCAAGTTTGTAAGATTTCACAAGCGTCATTACATTGCGATAGAAACCGCCGGAATTTGTGCCCTTATGACCATAAAATACAGCGATGTGGAAGTTTTGAAAGAATTGAGTTAATAATGGAAAATCAGATAATTATAAACGATATAAAAATCAATTATAAAATAACGGGTGAAGGTCAGGACGTGCTTTTGCTGCATGGTTGGGGCTGCTCGTTGGAGATTTGGAAAACGCTCCAAAGTCAGTTGGAGAAAAAATTCCGCGTTACCTCAATCGACTTTCCGGGTTTCGGCAAAAGCGACGAGCCGAAAGAGGTTTGGGGCGTGGAAGAATACACCCGCTGTACCGAACAACTGATTGAAAAACTTGGTTTAAAAAATCCCGTTTTAATCGGACATTCATTCGGCGGCAGAGTTTCGATACTTCTTTCGTCAAGAAACGAATATGTTAAAAAGGTGATTTTGACCGATTCTGCGGGTGTGAAACCGCAAAATACCAAAATTTCAGTCAGCAGAGTTTTTTCTAAAATGAAGAAGTTGTC
>JAEEXW010000185.1 GCA_016287995.1 Bacteroidales bacterium | reverse complement strand
GCCCGCCGTCCTCTTTCAGGAGTTTCAACGCTTTGGTGTGTTCCACTCCTGCGGTCTTGCACTCGATGATAAGCAACATCTGCGACTTGTCTTGATTATAGACACAAATATCAGCTTTGCCGCCTTTGGCATCGTGTCCGAGATTCCAACGCTTTTCAAGTTCGATATGTTCTGGGCGATAACCCTTTTCGAGCAACCGATGCACACATTCGAAAACCACAAAATTTTCGGGATGCTCGAAGTTGCAGGTCGTGCGGTCGTTTATTGTGAAACCAAAATTTTCGGGGTAATTTAATTGCTTGTTTTTGAAATCAGCACTCATTGTGCACATTCCAAGAGTGGGAAAATCTTTTTTATAAATATTGCCTTGCTCAGCAAAACCGAGGAGCTTAAGTACTTTTGGGAAAATATCTATTGTAATCACAATTGAAACTAATTTGGGAAAATTTAGCTCCCGCTCCAGCTCTCCCAAAAGAAAAAGGCGTTCGCCGTTCCCTTGGTGTGCTTATTTCTGCTGAAGGCGTCTGGAATTGCCTTGTAAGTAAATAAGCACGAAACTGCTCACGCCCAAGACGTGAACTTATCGCAAGCTTATTCTCACTTACATATTAGTTTTCCAGACTTTTCAGCAGGAGAATAAGAGCGTAAAGCCCAATGTTATAATATGTTAGTTAAAATTTATCTCTGTCTATTTTGTTAAAAAAATTTTATTTGCGTTACCGCAGTTTTACGCCTTAAAATTAGAAAAAATTTTGTAAAACAGAAAAACTTTTTTGAGGGAAAATTAAGTTTGAAATAACACAAAAAAAATCCGCCGATTGTTTTTTTTACCGACGGATTTTTTATTTTAACTTAGGATAAAAATTTTATCCTCCGAAATTATCGAATCTAATCATTTCGTCTTCAACACCTAAACTGTGAAGAAGGTCGAGAACGGTTTTTGCCATCATAGGTGGACCGCAAAGGTAATATTCTATATCTTCGGGAGCCTCGTGAGCCTTCAAATACGTGTCGCCCATTACCGGAGCAATGAAACCTGCGGTGTATTTTACGCCTAATGAATCGGCTTTCGGGTCTGGACGGTCAAGTGCCAAATGGAAGTGGAAGTTAGGATATTCTTTTTCCAAAGCCAAGAAATCGTCCATGAAGAATACCTCGTCGATTGCTCTCGCACCGTAGAAATAGTGCATTTCACGGTCGCGGGTATGACGCGTTTTCAACATGTGCATAATCTGAGCACGAAGAGGAGCCATACCGGCACCACCGCCGACCCAAATCATTTCACGTTTAGAATCGTAGACGGGACGGAACTCTCCATAAGGTCCTGACATCGTTACTTTGTCGCCCGGTTTCAACGAGAAAATGTATGTTGAAGCAATACCGCACGGAACGTCCTGAAAACCAACCTGAGGTTTCGGTTTGAAAGGAGGCGTTGCAATTCTGACTGTCAAAGTGATAATATCACCTTCGTCAGGATAGTTAGCCATTGAATATGCACGAATTGTCTCTTCGGTGTTTTTCTGTTTCAAGCCGAACAAGCCGAATTTCTGCCATGCCGGAAGATACAAATCACCGATTAAACCTTTGTCCATATCCTTGTCGTAATCAATGTCGTATTTCGGAATACGGATTTGAGCGTATGAACCCGGCTCAAAGTGCATGTGTTCACCCGGAGGCAACTGAACTTTGAACTCTTTGATGAAAGTTGCAACGTTTTTGTTGCTGATAACGGTACATTCCCACTCTTTAACGCCGAGAACTGACTCGTCCATTTTCATCGTCATATCGCCTTTGACCTTAGCCTGACAGCCTAAACGCCAGTGATCTTTAATCTGTTTGCGAGTAAAATGCGGAACTTCCGAGGGAAGAATATCTCCGCCGCCGTCAAGAATCTGACATTTGCATTGTCCGCAAGAACCTTTACCACCGCAAGCCGAAGGTAAATGGATTTTCTCGTTTGCTAACGTCTGCAATACGGAACTACCTTGTTCCACTTCTACAACTTTATCGCCGTTAATCGTGATTTTAACCTTTCCCGAAGGAAGAAGTTTTGCTTTGGCTACAAGCAGCAACGCTACAAGCAGCAAAACCACTATGAAAAATATTATAACGGCAGGTCCTAATGTTGACATTATTTCCATTTTCTGCTTACTAATTTTTTAAAGTTTAATACCCATAAACGACATAAACGCAATAGCCATCAGACCGCAAACGATAAACGCAATGCCGACACCTTTGAGCGGTGCGGGAACGTTTGAGTAAGAAATCTTTTCACGGATTGCAGCCATCAAAACGATAGCAATAAACCAACCTATGCCGGCTCCTAATGCGTAAACGGTTGCCGTTCCGATTGACGGAAAATTCTTTTGCTGCATAAAAAGCGAAGCACCCATGATTGCACAGTTTACGGCAATAAGCGGCAAGAAAATACCGAGTTGTCCGTAAAGTGCGGGGGCAAATTTTTCAACAATCATCTCAACCAACTGAACTATCGCCGCAATTACGGCAATAAACATAATGAAAGAGAGAAAACTAAGGTCTACGTCCTTATATCCGTCGCCGAGCCAACTGAGTGCACCCGGTTTGAGGATAAAATTCTCCAAAAGGTAGTTCACGGGAACGGTTACCAAAAGAACGAAAATAACTGCCGCACCTAATCCTACCGATGTTTTAACGGTTTTAGAGACAGCAAGATACGAACACATTCCGAGGAATGAGGCAAATATCATGTTGTCAATAAAAATCGACTTTATAAATAAATTTAATGCATCCATTTTTCTTGAAACTGTTAAGGTTTAACAATTATTTTTCTTGAAGTTCTTTAACTTTCGCTCTTTGAATCCAAATAACGATACCGATAAGAATCAATGCCATCGGGGGATTCAACATAAAACCGCAGTTAGAGTAACCGAGTTCGTAGCAAGCATCTGGGATAACTTGAACTCCGAACAATGTACCTGAACCGAAAAGTTCCCTTACAAAAGCCACAATTACCAAAATAGCACCGTATCCGAAACCGTTTCCGATACCATCAAGAAGTGCGGGAAGGGGTTTGTTACCAAGAGCAAAAGCCTCCAAACGTCCCATAACGATACAGTTTGTAATAATAAGTCCGACATAAACCGAAAGGGCTTTGTCGAGTTCGTACATAAACGCTTTAAGTACCTGATCTACAAGAATTACGAGGAACGATACAACTACCAACTGCACGATAATTCTAATACGTGAAGGAATTGTGTTCCTTATCAAAGAGATAATCAGGTTTGCAAGAGCCGTAACCACCGTTACCGAAATGGCCATCACGATTGCAGGCTCCAATTTTACCGTTACGGCAAGTGCCGAACAAATACCCAAAACCTGAACGGTAATAGGGTTGTTTAAGTTCAGCGGGTTTTTCAAAAGTTCTGAATTTTTTGTCTGTGCCATAATTTTTATTCGTTAACGTTAGTTAATTTTGACTCGGGAGCATCGGGAATTTCGTCGATTGATGCTTGCGGGTTGCCGCCGCTGATTGTAGCCTTGAAACTTCCGTATGCTTTAAGACAGTCGTTTACCATAGCCTGAACGCCGTTTGTGGTCATTGTAGAACCGGAAATAGCGTCGATTCCGTGCTTAGGATCCTCGCCGTCGCCTTTTACTTTCGGATTGTTTTTGGTAACGCTCGAAATTCCTACAAACGTCTGACCGTCAAAGAGTTCTTTTTCTGAAAACTGATCGCAGAAATACTGTTGTGTCATTTCAGCACCAAGACCCGGAGTTTCGCTTGCGTGGTCGAAAACAACGCCGTTGATGGTGTTGAAATCGGCTTTCAAAGAGGCAAAGCCCCAAATTGCGCCCCAAAGTCCGTTGCCTTTCAAAGGAACAACGTAGAGTTTTTCACCGTTTTTGTCGATTTCATAAACGGGAAGTTCTTCTTTTGAAAGTTCCGTTTTGAAAGCGTCTTCCTTAATCACTTTGCCCGAGGGGTCAACAACGTATGACTTTTTAACGTACTTGTTATAAGAGTCCTCGACAGAGCCTTCGATGGCGATGCCTGCCGATTTTAAAATATTCTGACGTTTTTCGTTATCGATGTTAGCCTGTTGAAAAGGTTTCAAGCCGACAGCGATAAGCGTTAATGCAGCAGCCACAACTACAACCATTATTGCAGAATAGACTACCGTGTAACCGTTACTTTGTGTATTCATCTTAATTCTATTTTAATGGTTAGTGATTATTTATTTTTAACGCGGCTTAATCTGCGTTTAACATTCTGACGGATAACGATATGGTCGATAAGCGGAGCGCAAACGTTCATAAGAAGGATTGCGAGCATTACGCCTTCGGGGAATGCGGGGTTAACCACACGAACCAAAATTGCAACGATACCGATTAAAAATCCGTAAATCCACTTGCCGGTTTCGGTTTGAGCCGCCGTAACGGGGTCAGTCGCCATAAATACGATACCGAAAGCAAAACCGCCAAGCAAAAGGTGAGACCAGAAAGGAATCTGTGTGTAAGCGGCCTCTCCGAAAGTGTTGAGCAACAAGCCCATACAAAGAACGCCGAGAACGCCTGAACACATAATCTTCCAAGAAGCAACACCCGTCCAAATCAAAATTACCGCACCTATTAATATACAAAGTGTAGAAGTCTCGCCGATTGAACCGGGAATGTATCCCATGAACATATCGCAAATTGAATATTGCGAGGTGAGTTGGTCAAAAGTTGTACCATGAGCGAGTTCTCCGAGGGGAGTTGCGCCTGAAAAACCGTCAATTTTGGTTACATCTTTGTCGCCGAAACCTGCAACCCAAACTTGATCGCCTGACATTTTGGCAGGATAAGCGAAAAACAAGAATGCACGAGCCAAAAGTGCGGGGTTAACGATATTCATACCCGTACCGCCGAAAACCTCTTTACCGATTAAAACGGCAAACATTGTAGCAACGGCAACCATCCAAAGCGGACAATCAACGGGAACAATCATCGGGATTAAAAGACCTGTTGCAAGGAAACCTTCATTAACCTGCTCCTTACGGATTTGGGCAAACAAAAATTCCAAAAACAGACCTGAAATATAACTTACGGCAATAATCGGAAGCACTTGTCCCAAACCGTAAAAGAAATTGCCGAAAAGACCTGCTTCTTCACCAGTCATTTTGTGGTGGAAATAACCCACGTTCCACATTCCGAAAAGCAGAGCGGGAATCAGGGCGATAATGACCATCGTGATAGTACGTTTGAGGTCTACGCTGTCGCGTATGTGCGCTCCTTTTGCGGCTGTTGTGCCGTTTGGAACGAAAAGAAACGATTCAAACGCCTCGAAAGTCGATTTCAGACCGGGATGTTTGCCGCCTTCTTCAAAATTCGGCTTTATTTTGTCTAAATACTTTCTTAATGCTTTCATTTTCAATTAATTAACGAGTTTCACTAACCATTAAATCAAGACCTTTGCGGATAATTGCCTGAATGTCGGTTTTTGACGTATCGGCAAATTCGCAGAGTGCGAAATCCTCTTCGGCAACCTCGTAAATACCGAGTTCTTCCATAAGTTCGATGTTTTGAGCAAGAATTGCTTTAATAAGTTGAAGCGGAAGAATGTCCATCGGCACGAGTTTTTCAAACGTACCCGTAACCACGTATGCGCGTTTTTCGCCGTGCATATTTGTATCGAGTTCGTATTGTTTTTTGGGACAGAGCCAAGAGAAAAACGTGTGCGAGAAACTGTATTTTTTCAGTCCGGGTAATGCCCAGCCGAAGAAATCGTAATATTTACCTTCGGGGATAATCGTGATTTCGTTGTCGTAAAATCCTAAGAATCCGTCTTTTGAAAGTTTAGTACCTGTCAAAACGTTGCCGCCGATAATTCTTACAGCCTCGCCTTCAACGCCTTCCAAAGGAGTTTCGTCGATTTTTCCTTCCAAAACGCTGTCGATGTTGCTGTTAGCGACAACCGAAACGTAAACGGGGTTTTTAACTTTTGAACCGGCGAGTGCGATAGTTTTTTTAGCGTCGTAAATTCCGTTTTTAACAAGTCTGCCGATGATAACGACATCTTGCGGATTAACAACGATAACGCTTTCGCCTTTGTTGACGGGGCAAACGTAAGAGATTTGCACGCCTGCATTTCCTGCGGGGTGAGGACCTTCAAACGTGTTGATTTCAGCGTTTTTAACGTTAGCGAAAATGTTTGAAGCAACTTTTCCGTCAAGACCGATATAAACTTTTGCGAGTTTTGACAAAGCGTCAACACCTGCCTGGAAAGTGTCTAATTGGTCTTTTAAAACGAATTGGTAATCAGCAGCGAGCGGTGCA
>JAEEXW010000184.1 GCA_016287995.1 Bacteroidales bacterium | reverse complement strand
TATGAAAAAAAATACTTTTATTTTGTACGGCAAAGATACATATATTTTTTTTATTTCCAATATCCATTATGTAAATAAATGTTAAAAGTTAAAAATATTTTTTACCAGTCTTTTTATTGTATAAATTTTTGTAATTTTGCAGTGTTAAAAATTCACGAAAAATGTCAGTACATAAAGAAGTAAAAGTTGTTACGACACAGGTTTTTCAGAATATGAAAAACAATGGCGAAAAAATCGCCATGTTAACGAGTTACGATTATTCCATTGCGCGTTTGGTAGACCAAGCGGGCATTGACGCTATTTTGGTTGGTGATTCGGCAGCAAACGTTATGCTCGGACACCATACCACGCTACCGATAACAGTTGACGAAATGATTTTTTTCGCTCAGAGTGTTGTAAAAGCCGCAAAGCGTGCTATGGTTGTTGTTGATATGCCTTTCGGCTCATATCAGGGCGATGCACATTTGGCACTGAAAAATGCTGTCAGAATTATGAAAGAGACAGGTTGTCAGGCAGTTAAGATTGAAGGCGGAAAAGAAATCGAAGAGTCTTACAAAGCCATTCTTTCGGCGGGCATTCCGATTATGGCGCATTTGGGTCTTACGCCTCAGTCAATCAACAAATTTGGCGGTTACGCTTTGAGAGCTACGGAAGACGCTGAGGCTCAACTCCTTATCGAAAATGCAAAACTTGTTGAGCAGTTAGGCTGTTTTTCGGTGGTTTTGGAAAAAATCCCAGCTTCGCTTGCTAAAAAAGTTACTGAAATGCTTTCGATTCCTACAATCGGCATAGGTGCGGGCAATATCTGCGACGGTCAGATTTTGGTTTTTCAGGATATGATTGGCATCAACGATGAGTTTAAGCCGAAGTTTTTGCGCCGTTACGCCGACCTTTCCACAATTATAAAATCGGCAGTCGGAAACTATGTAACAGACGTTAAATCAGGAAGTTATCCTAATGAAGAGGAATCTTATTAATTTTTGTGCTACGGTTTCTTTGTTTTTGTCGTGCGCTACTTCTGTGCCTAATAAAAACTTTGAAACCATGCCTTCGGGTCTTGAATACCTTTTTGTTGAAAAGTCTGAAAATATCACGGAGTGCAAGCCCGGCGATGTTTGGAATTTGGACATAAAGTATTATAATTCAGCGGATTCGCTTTTGTTTTCGTCAAAAGACGTTGCTGCTGATTTTGTTATGAAAGTCCCTGAAAAAAATTCTCTTAACGGCTCTGTTGAAGAAGGCATTCTTTTGATGTCAAAAGGCGACAGCGCGGTTTTTAAGGTAGATGCCGCTACGTTTTTCAAAAAATCGCGGAAAATTGATGTTCCTGAGTATATTTTACCTAACGAAAAGTTAACTTTCTGCGTCAGAATGAAAAATATAATTGACGGTAAGGAATATCAAAAAGGTATTGACGACTGGATTGACAAAATGAACGCTCAGGAACTTTTGATTATAAAAGATTATCTTGAACGGGAAAATATTCAAGCCGCAAAAATTGATTCTGGCATATACAAGCAAGTGTTAAAAGATGGGCGCGGCAGTCTTACTGCGTCTGGCAAAACGGTAACAATCAACTACATAGGTTATTTTATTGATGGTCGCGAGTTCGACAATACTTTTGTGAGACAAGAGCCTTTCAAATTTTTGCTTGGTAGTGGAAAAACTGTCGCCGGTTTTGAAATTGCGCTTTCCACAATGAAAAAAGGCGAAAAAGCGCGGTTTGTAATTCCCTCGAAACAGGGTTACGGACCTGAGGGCAGAAAAGGTATTATACCTAAATTTGCAACTTTGATTTTTGATGTTGAAATGATTGATTTTGAATAATTTATGAAAAGAACTTTAATTATATTTATTGTTTTGGCTTCATTAGTTTTTTTCTCTTGCTCAAAAGAAAAAGACGGCAAACAAGCCGAAGAAGAGGCTTTGGAAAGTTTTTTCAAACATTATGGTGATACTTGTTTTGTAAAATATGACGGAATATATCTGTACTTGACAACAGAGGGTGAAGAGGAATACGAAAACGGCGATTCGTTGATAATAAATTATTCTGGCAAGACGCTGGAAAACCCCGTAACTTTTGCCCCGAAAGAAACAATCCGCACAATTTATCCCGGAGACGATTTTATTGAGGGTTGGAAAATTGCGGTAAAGCACATCAAAAAAAAATCGGAAGGTATTTTGGTTGTCCCTTACAAAAAGGGCTACGGAAAACACAGAACGGGCATTATTGAGCCGTTCAGCACACTTGTTTATACTTTTACGGCGGAGTAATTTTCTTTACTTTCTGATTATAAATCCTTCATCTTCAAATAGGTGAATGTCATTTTCGATGTCTGCGTCTTTGGCGTTGACTACGAGTTCGCCGACGATTGAAGAGTTCATACCGGCACGCAAAGCCTCTTTTTCGATGATTTTTATCATTGAACGGCCACGGGCAAAGCGGAGTTGCGCTTTTGGATTTATGAACCTAAAAATGGCAAATGTCGTCAAAATTTCCTGATTAGAAAGTCTTGCCTGCTTTTCTAACGGCGTTCCCGGAAACGGCAGCATAACGTTTAAAGAGATAGCGTTTACTTCCAAATCTCTTAGTTTCAATGCCATATCTATTCTATCTTCCATCATTTCGCCCAAACCTATAATGCCGCCGCTGCAAGTATAAAAACCGAGTGATTTGGCGTTTTTAATGGTTTCGTATTTGTCAGAAAGTGAAATAGTTGTGCAGACGTTTGGGTAAAAATTTTCCGAGGATTCTATGTTGCAGTGATAAGATTTGATTGTTGTTTCGTTTTGTAGGCGTTGCAACTGCGCATAATTCAAACTGCCGAACGACGCGCATAATTCAACGTTAGCCTTGTTTTTTATTGTGTTCAACATTTTAATCATCGAGGTGAGTTCTTCATCGTTTAGAACTGTATGCGTAGTGTCGATTTCAAAATTCTTCACGCCTTTATTTTTGAGACTGCGCATCGATTCTATCTGACCTTCAACGCCTGTCGGATCGCTTGTTGCATAATAGTCTACTTTCGTAACGCTTGACATCGGACAAAAAGTGCAGTCGTTTTCGCACCGACCAGTATTTTGGTGATAAACCGACCACATCTCAAAATACGATCCGCAAAATTTTGCGCGAATTTGGTTTGCGCTGTAATACAGAGTTTCCAAATTCTCTGTCTCGGCAAGCCTTATTGCCTCTTCTTTGGTTATTTTGTAACCGTTTAAGACTTTGTCTTTCAGTTCTTTAATTTGCGCGAAGTTCATCTCTTATCCTTAAAAATTCGTGTTCAAAATTTGGCGTAAACAACTCTTTGCCGAGATGTTTTTCTATCTCTGAAAACGAGAAAAATCTGCCTTCGTCGATTTCGTTTTTTGCAATGATTTCGGGGTTTTCGTAACGGCATTTATAGACGTGAATAAATTCCGTCTCCAAGGGACATTCCCAAAGATAGTCCGTTATGTGCTCAAACTTTCCGTCAACCACGCCTGCTTCTTCCCAAGCCTCGCGTTTGAGAGCCTCGGAGATTTCTTCGCCGAAAGTTATGTGTCCTCCAACGGAAGTGTCCCATTTGCCGGGCTGAATCAGTTTTTTTTTGCTGCGTTTTTGAAGGAAAACCTCGCCCGCCTTGTTTATAATATGCACATGTACGACAGGGTGAATCAGCGTTTTATCCTTATGACAGATACTGCGTAAGGCTTTGCCGATGATTTTTCCTTCGCGGTCGCAAATAGGCAACATTTCTTCGTTGTCAGCCGCTAAACTGTTAATTTTTAATGTTTTATCCATTTCTTTTTAACACGTTTTTTTTAAAAAAACTCTCCGCCGCTGTCAGATTCGTTTGTTTTGCTGCGGATAACTGTTTCGCCTGACAATATGTTTATAAGACAGATTACCTTGTAAATTTTGCCGTAATAATTTTGAACGGGAGCATACGTTTCCGTTATAGTGTAAGTACCTTCGTTGATTTTTACGGTTTTGTTGACAGACTTTGTGCGTCCGAGCCTTATTTGTAACCAAAAATCGTCAATTTCGGTGTTTTCGCTTGTCATAAGGGTTTCATACGGCTTTTCCGAAAGGTTGATGATTTCGTTGCGCGGTTTCCCGAAAAAGTCGGCGGCTTTGTAATTTATGTCCGTAATTATGCCCTCAGGCGTATATTCAGCGAGCATTATCAGTTGACTCAAAACATCATTTGTTTGTGTATATTCGTCAACTTTTTTGGTCATATCCTCCTGAGTGGCTTTCATTTCTTCCATATTCTGCCTCATTTCTTCCTCCTGAGAAGCAAGTTCCTCGGACTGAACTTTTAATTCTTGCAACAGTTTGTTTGTCCTGATATTGATTTTTACTGTCGCAATCGTAGAAGCAATACTGTTGCCGACCTCTTCGACAAACTGCTGTTTGTAAGGTTCTATTTCGTTGAAAGAGGCAATTTCCGCTACCGCATAAATCTCGTTGTTGAACTTAAACGGCACAATCAAAAGATATTGCGGACTTTTTTCTCCGAGACCGGAAGTTATGTTGATGTAATCCTCCGGAAGATTGCTGATGTAAATACTATCGTTTTCAAGTATGCAACGGCCTATCAGACCAACACCCGGCTTAACCTGCTTTTTCAAAATCTTCCTAATATTATAAGCGTATCCTGCCGTTAGTTCAAAATAAATATCGTCCTTGTTGTCGTCGTTGATAACAAAAAGTCCGCCCTGATTTGCGCCGACATATTTTACGAGGTTGCTTATAATGTTGAAAGAGAAGTCAAACATGTCGTTGTTGTATTCGCGCAAGATGTCGCCGAACTTTGCCGTACCTTCTGTAATCCAGTTTTGTTTGCGGTCAAGTTCTTGTCGTTCATCGGTTTCTACACGCGCTTTTTTCAGAGAATCTCTCATGCTCAAAAGCGAAGAACCAAGTTCATCGTTTGCACTTAAGGGTTTAAAAGGCGTGTCAAGGTTGCCGCGTCCGATTTCTTCCGCAAAGTCAACAGCCTTGTCAAGTCCCGCTTTTAAATCGTTAAGTGAGTTAGCGATAATGTCAAGTTCTTCTGTCCGGCTGCTTTCCATTTGAGAATCCGTTTGAAAATTTCCCAAAGAAAACTGTTTCAACAATTCGCCAGATTTGCCCAAAAAGTTGGCCATTTCAGAGGTGGTCAAGAATATAAAAACACCCAAAAACATCAATCCCAAAATCACGATCATAATCATCGCCGTATATTGCGAGGTGTTTTGAGCCGAAACTGCATCACTGTTTAAGACCGAAACAAAAAACCATTTTGAATCAAAAACTTGGTTTTCAAGTCCCATGGCGCAAATCATCATACGGTTGTCCAAAGAATCGGGCAAATGAAAAAACGCAAAACCTGAGGAGTCAACTTTGGTTTTTATTTCGTAAAACGAGGTTGCCGCAAATTTCATCAAATCGTTTTTCAGATTCTCGTTTGTTGCCGTAGAAACGCCCGCAAATTGTCCCGTGTTTGTTAGCAAAAACGATGCGGTATTGCTGTAATCAGCAGCGTTTTTTACCATCGTGTTAAAATTTTCAACCTCCAAATCACCGCTTATCATGGCGCAAAAATTATTCTCGCCGTCCAAAACAGGAATTAAAACGGTAGATTTATAAATAGGTTTAACGCTCGGATTTTCAGGGTCTTCGCTGACAATTCCTGTAATCTGCTCTTTCCCGTTGATTTTAGCCTTGTAATAACTGCCCGAAAAATCGTCGCCGTCTTTGTCTAAATCTTCAATCATGCAGCGTGTACTGCCGTCGCCGCGTTCAAAAGTATAAACCCTGCGGCCGTAAGACTTTGTCCACAAAGCATCTATGATTCCTAATTCCCAAGAAATTTTTATGTTGTCATAATCTGTGTTACGGCGCAAAAAATTATTTGCTGCTGTTTTGTAAACTTCTATGCGCTCGCTTTCCGACAAGATGTCAGTTCCCGAAATTGACGATGCAAAAGAACGCAACGCGCCGATGTTTCTGTCAAGAGAATTTTGAATTTGCAAGACAGCGTTATGTTGCACGCCGCGTATGTTTTTTATCAAAAGCGACGTGTTGGTCTTTGTCGTATGGTAATTAAGATAACCTGCTGACACAATGTAAACTACAAGCGCAGCAGATAGTATATACAAAAGTAATTTTACTTGAATTTTTAGTTTCATCGCTACAATTTTTTCTAAAAAAAGTTATGCAATCTTTGTGCCTTTTTTAGCCGTTTAAAATTAGTGATAAAACTTTAACCTGCAAAATTTTTGCGGAATTTTTTTTATAAAAAAAAAGAGCCGCAAACATTGCGGCTCTACTGA
>JAEEXW010000183.1 GCA_016287995.1 Bacteroidales bacterium | reverse complement strand
GAAATCAAAATTGAAGCATCATGTCAGCAGTCTGGCATAACTTCTATATGAATTGAAAAGAAATAAAAGATTCTTCTAAAGAAAGATAACCTCCCGAAATATTTTTTCTACGAAAATATTTCGGGAGGTTTCTTTATAGAAAAAAATTACTAACTTTGCATCGTAAAAAAAATTTATTTAAAACGAAATTTGAAATGGCAAAAAAAGCACTTTTAATGATACTCGACGGCTGGGGTATCGGCAATAAGGGCAAAGGCGACGTTATCTATCAAACGCCTACCCCTTATATGGATTATCTTAACGCAAATTATCCTCATTCACAACTTTTGGCTTCGGGCGAAAACGTTGGCTTGCCCGACGGTCAGATGGGAAACTCGGAAGTCGGACACCTTAACATCGGCGGCGGAAGAATCGTTTATCAAGACCTCGTAAAAATCAACCGCGCTTGCAAAGACAATTCGATTCTCGAAAACCCGGAAATCAAATCGGCTTACGGTTACGCTCAAAAGACCGGCAAAAGCGTTCATTTAATGGGCTTGACCTCTACCGGCGGAGTTCACTCGTCGTTAGACCACCTTTTTAAACTCGTTGACATCGCTAAACATTACGGCATAAAAAATACTTTCGTTCATTGTTTTATGGACGGCCGCGATACCGACCCGAAATCCGGTAAAGGTTTTATCGCCGACCTTCAAAAACACATTGACACAGTAGGTTGCGGACATATTGCTTCTATTATCGGACGTTTTTACGCAATGGATCGCGACAAACGTTGGGACAGAATCAAAGTTGCTTACGATCAGTTGATTGAAGGCAAAGGACGTCAGGTTAGCGATATGGTTCAGGGCGTTCAGTCATGCTATGACTCTCACACTGAGGAACACAAAAATACCGACGAATTTATGGAGCCGCTTGTTAACTCAAATGTTGACGGCAGAATCAAAGAAGGCGATGTTGTGATTTTCTTCAATTACAGAAACGACCGCGCAAAAGAACTTACCGTTGTTTTGACGCAACAGGATATGACCGAGCAGGGAATGAAGACAATCAAGGATTTGCAGTATTACTGTATGACACCTTACGATGCATCGTTCAAAGGCGTTCACATTCTTTTCCCGAAAGAAAACGTTGAAAACACTCTCGGAGAATACATTTCGTCAAAAGGTTTGAAACAACTTCACACCGCAGAGACAGAAAAATACGCACACGTTACATTTTTCTTTAACGGCGGACGCGAAGCACCTTACGAGGGCGAAGACAGAATTTTGGTTAACTCTCCGAAAGTTGCGACCTACGACCTCAAACCCGAAATGTCGGCTTTTGAAGTAAAAGACAAACTCGTTGAGGCTATCGGCACAAAGAAATACGATTGGATTGTAGTTAACTTTGCAAACGGCGACATGGTAGGACATACCGGCGTATATTCAGCAATTGAAAAAGCAGTAAAAGCCGTTGACCAGTGCGTTAAAGAAGTAGTTGAAGCAGCCAAAGCCGCTGACTACGAGACCATTATCATTGCTGACCACGGCAACGCCGACAATGCAATCAATGCTGACGGCACGCCTAACACGGCACACTCTTTGAACCCCGTACCTTTTATCTACGTTACCGAAAACAAGAACGCAAAGGTAAAAGACGGCGTTTTGGCAGACGTTGCTCCGTCAATTCTCCACATCATGGGACTTGCACAGCCCAAAGAGATGACTGGACATGATTTGATTGAAGACTAAGATTTAGTTTTTTATTTGTTATACAGTGGAGCGGGCCTCTGACTTTTTTTAAAGTCAGAGGCTTTTTTTATTTTATCTGATACCCGCCGACAAGTACGTCATCGAGTTGCGGCATTGTACCGCGCCACTTAGTTAAAAAACTGCTTAACCTTTCGGATTGCAACTTGCCCGGAAGTGCTGAAACCGATGTCAGCAACTCCCTGAATTTTTTGTACGTTAATTTGCGGTTTCCGTCGCCGAACTGGTCTGAATAGCCGTCAGAGAACATATAAATCCAGTCGCCGGGCTGGACATCTGCTTCCGCAGTTTCAAACGGACGCACAAAAACATACGAACCTATCGGATTTTTTACAGGTTTATATTCCGTTAATTCGCCGTTGCGGATTAAGTACATGGGATTGTTGGCACCCGCAAAGCGCAGTTTGTTGGTTTCTAAATTCAGAACGCAAAACGCCATATCCATACCGTCGTCCTGCTTGCCGAAAGTGCTGTCCTGACTCAGTGCCCGTATAATGTCAGCCCGCAACTTTTCCAAAACTTCGCTCGGCTGGGTGTTTTCGTCCAAGTCTTTGCAAATCTCGTTCAAAAACGTTATGCCCAAAAGACTCATAAACGCGCCAGGAACACCGTGTCCCGTACAGTCGGCAACCGTAAACGCCACAATGTCGCCCTGACGTTTCATCCAGTAAAAGTCGCCCGAAACTATGTCCCTCGGACGCCAAAAAAGAAAGAAATCCGCAAAACTGAGTTTCAAAATCATTTTCGGAGGCAAAACCGCCAACTGAATCCGGCGTGCATAACTTATACTCTCTGTTACCGAATGGTGCTTTTCCTCAATGTCGTTTTTCAAAATTTCGATATGCTCCTTCTCTTTTTGAACCGCCAACGACATTTCCCAGAGTTTTTTGTTGCGCTCGGTGATTTCGCTTTTTTCTATTTCAAGTTTTTGCTGTTCGAGAATGATTCTTTCTGCGGTTTTAAAGACCTCGTCCGCCGAAATATTGTCGTAGTCAGGCAGAATTTTGGGCTGATTAGCCGGCTCGTTTTTAAGATTTTCGTAAAGCGTTTTATAACGCAGAACCTCGTCCGAGGAAAAACGGATCTGACGTTTCAAATCCTTGTTTGCCTCGAATACAGCCGTTCTTGCCGCTCTGCGCCGCGTTAAAAAGAAATAAACCGCCGCCAAAACCGCCAAAACAAGCAAAATTATAAGTATATAGTCTAATGTTGTCAAAGTTCAAGTTTTTTTAAGTCGTCGGTCTGATAAATGTGAAATTTATTAGACCAGACATCAGAAGCCGTGTTTTCGATTACGTCCTCGGGACGCAACTCCTTATAATAAACAGTATAAATGCCGTTTTCGTACCAAACACCGTGTATTGCAGTTGAGTTCTGTCCGCGCATATTAAACAACTCGCCGTCCTTGATTATAAAACCGTCGCACTGTTCGGCGGTGTATATGTATTCAGCAGAGTATGACCCTGTATATTTTTTCTTGCAATAACCGTACAAAAATTCACTGCCGCCACATTCAGTTCCGCCAAGGATGTAATAAGTAGAATCCGTGCCTTGAATCGGTTTTATTTCACTCTCAGGGTAGACAAGTCTCTCGTAACTGTATGTTCCCGTAACAGAAACTACCGAAGAGCCGTTCTCGTTGACTTCTATTGTGTCTGTATTGGTTTTCAGATGCAGCATTACGGTTGCGAGACCGGTATATACCGCCTTTGAACTAACGTAGTCGTCAGCATCGGTACCAAAATGCTCTGTTTTGCCCTCTGTAGAAACTGTTATCGTACTGCGAGTTCCTTTGTCGTTGTTGAAGTCGATAAAAACCATACTGCCGCTCGAATATGCACGGAAAACGTAGCCTTCGTTGTTGATTTCCGCCGGACATTTGTTTTCAATGCTGCCGTCAGGGGCTATTGTCATGATTTCCCATTCGTCGGGTGTCACTTCGCCTGTGTACCAGTCATGCTTACCCTCTTGGAAAAACAAAACCGCAAAACGTCCGCCGCTGAGAGGCGCACCGAATTTAGGAGCGAGAGACTGGTTTCCGCTGTAATAGTCACCCGTGTTGTATGCCGCGCAGTGTTTGTAGATGACGTTGCAGTCTTTGTCGAACCTTATAACGCAGAGTTCCGAGATTCCGGCGTGATTGCGCGACGACCCTATTCCGAAACTGAAAAAGCCGCCGTCGTCGGATTTGTAAATGTCCTGTACGCTTATATTATGGCGGAGGGCGCCTTTTACCTCGTCAAAATTGTCTATGTTGCCGTTAATCCATTCGGGTTCTATGTGGACGAGTTCCTTTGTACCGTTTTGATTTATTATCACAAGGCGGGAATCCGAGGGTTCTTCATGCCAGGCCGTTTGTCCGTATTCAAAGCCGATTAGACGTCCGTTTATGACCACCGGGGATACGTTGTTGTCAACTTGGACGGTTTTTACAGGCTGAGTATTGCTGAGCGTGTCAACAAACACTCCGCCGTCCATAAGTATGCCGCCGTCCTTGCAGCCGGAAATCAAAATCAAAGCCGATAATATGACAATCAATTTTCTCATAATCAATTCCTTTTTAATATCCGTACCCGTATTTCGGAAGTGTCCGGTAAAACATATTTATTTTTACCCCGAAACTCAGCGAAATCTGGTTGAGCCGCATAGCGTCGGGTACAAACAAGTGGTTTACAGCGAGTTCGGGATTTTTGTATTTGTCTTCTGGTTTTCTGAGTTCCTTGGTTGCAAAACCGTAAGACAGCCCCGCAAAAGCGCAGAATCTGTGGTACTCGTAGTTGAGTCGTATGCCGCCGTAAACTGTCATGAAACGTGATTTCTGATCTTTGAACCTTCCCTCGCAATAAACAGAGTCAAGACGTTTGTTCTCAACGACTTCCGACCGCTTTAAATCTTTTATGCTGTAAGTGCTTTCATAAAAGACAGAGTATTTTATTCCGGCAAAAAACTCCGGTCTTACAATGCCGTAAACCGCGGGTGCAATATAGGAGACCTCTGCCGGAATACTGAAAAACTTGTCTTTTTCAGTATAAGAGAAATAGACGTTTTCTCCTGCTTCAAGTCTTGTGTAAGAAAATTTTGAAAAGGCGAATCCGCCGGAGAGCGACACATTTTCTAACGGGTAAAACACCGCCTGAATTTCAGAAGACGAGGCTTTGAAATTCGAGTATATGTATTTTCCGTCCTTTGCCCTTACCGTATAGACAGTGTCAAGTACAACTATCGGGTAAACTTTTGATATTGTAACCTTTACGCCGAAAACAGGACGTGATATAAAATTCTTTTTGAGGCTGACAAAAGCCACAGGGTCGTCGTCTTTAATTTTGTAAAACGGAGCCTGACGGCAAAAAATTTTCATCAGAGAGTCGGAGGTTTTTCCGTAGCCCATTTCTTTTAACGAGGCGATAGCGTATTTGTGAAAATCCTCTTTCTGCTGTTTCGATAGTTTTTCCTCATATTGTCTTTCCTTGATGACAAAAGCCTTTTCGAGCGATTCCCTGAAACGTCCTGAATTGTAAAGCGTTTTTAAGTTTTCGATTACGACATCGATGTTTTTTGTGGAGTCGTCGGCGGAAACTGTCTTGAATTTTCCGTTGAAATTCTCCGGCAGAGCCTCCTCCGGCGTTGTCAGATTGTCGAAAAGGGGAATGTAGCCGTCCGGTTTTGAAGTGTCTTTCTGTGCAAAAACTTCTAAACAGACGGTCAGAAAAAATGCTATGAGAATTGTCTTTTTCATAAAGGACAAAGATATAAAAAAAAAATCAGCCGTGAAAATATATTGCAAAAACAAGGCAAAATTTTACTTTTTTTCAAAAAAACATTCATAAGTTTGTCATATTTCTTAACAAAGAAAATTTTTACAGTCCTCCTGCGAACTCCCGTCCCAAAACCATTTTCTTTTCATCGCTTGTAAGAGGTTGCAGGTTAAGAGTCTGCAAGGATTTGGCGTATTGTTTTATGTCGGTGTCCCAATAAAGAATTGAGTTGCGGCCGGTCAGCGCGAAAACCATGCCTTTGGAATTGAATCTCAAAGTGTTGGCTCTGCCGCCGCGCAAATTCTGCTCCTCAATAAAATAAGGCTGCGAAACATAGTTGTTGACATCAACAACCGCAATTCTTTTGTCGCTGCCAGAAAGTGCCAAAAGTCCCGTCCCTGAATCGTAGACCGCATGCTCAAACTTTGAAGGCCCGTAAGTAAACTCGCCAGTAAGAGTCCCCGTCAGAGTGCTGACAAGGCAGACTAAGCCGTTGCCGTAACAAACCGCCAAAAGATTCTTGTCCCTTAAATCCGCAAGCGCGAAAGCGTTGGGATAGCGGTAAGTCTTTTTGAAAACTGTCGTGGTGTCGCCCGTTGCGGAGTTCCATTTAACAAGTGCGCCAGAATGTAACAGAACGTAATAGATATCGGGGTCGGAAGATGTACACACACCGCTGATTTTACGGTTGAAGTTATAGCCTGTAAACGCGCCTTTTTCAGGAAGTTGCGCATCGTAGACAAAAACGTTTCCGTTGTCAAAGCCTGTGATAATGCGCCGTCCGTCGTCAGAAAGCGCGCTTGCGTTTATGTATCCTGAGGGTTTCAACT
>JAEEXW010000182.1 GCA_016287995.1 Bacteroidales bacterium | reverse complement strand
GGTCTTACCTGCAAAAAAGGCCGTGTTAACATCACCCTCGGAAAACCCGTCAGCGAAGAGATTTTGAAAATGCCCAAAGCACCTAATAAAAACATTCAATACGAAGAGGTTGCGAAATTTTTGGACAGAAAAATTTACGACGGATACGTGCTTTATCCGATAAACTACGTTACAGCCGATATGCTAAACGGTACAAAACGTTTTGAAAATTTTTACACAAAAGACGACGAAAAAAACGTCAGGGATTATATAGAAGAACAAAGCAAAAAATTCACCGGCGATATAGAACTTCAAAAGAAAATGCTCATGGAAATTTATGCAAATCCGGTTTTCAATAAAATAGGAAAATAAAAAAATACCGCGAAAATTCGCGGTATTTTTTTTATATGAACACTTCCTCTTCTTCGGGTAATTCTACAAACGGTTCGTAATCGTAAAGTACAATTTTACCGGTTTTAAGAGTCTTTTTAACGTCAATCAGCCTTTGGTTGCTGCTGCCTCTGAAAAGCAGGTCAGGGTCTTTTTTGTCCTCTTCAAACCTGCCGTCAACAAGCACGTCAACCCAGCGGAAAAGTTCCATAAGGTTTTCGTCCTTAAAAATCTCCTCAATCGTAAAACCCGTATAACACCAAATATCCTTGTCTGTGTTGAATTTTATCATACGGGCCAACTCCGAAAAGGCTTTCGGCTGATAAAACGGGTCGCCGCCCGAAAACGTTACGTTAGCCAAATCGTTTGCGGCAATATGCTCAAAAATTTCTTTTACTTCCGTCGGCTTGCCGTTAAGAATATTCCAAGTCTGAGGGTTTTGACAATTTTTGCACGCATGGTTACAACCCGAACAATAGACCGAAGTTCTAAACCCCGGTCCGTCCGATGTCGTATAATCCATTATGTCCATTAACATTAATTTCATAACTAAATCTTATGCGTTGTTCTGTCGTTAAGTTCGCTTAATTTTGCATTGTTCCAACGGTCTGTCGTGCCGACCAAATAACCAGTTATGCGTTGCAATTTGTCAATGTTTTTGCTATGACATTTCGGACATTCGGTCATCTCTTTGTCGGCGTTTTCGTAACCGCAATCCATACAACGGTTTCTGTTGTGATTGATAGAGCCGTAACCCATGTTGAACTTGTCCATCATGTCAACAACCGAGGCAACAACCGACGGATTGTGCGTTGCATCACCGTCAATTTCCACGTAGAAAATATGACCGGCGCGTTCCAAATCGTGATAAGGTGCTTCAACCTCGGCTTTGTGCATTGCTGAGCATTTATAATATACGGGAACATGACTTGAATTTGTGTAATATTCTCTGTCAGTAACGCCCTCTATTATGCCGAAAGTCTTTTTGTCTTTTCTCGTGAAAGAGCCGCTAAGACCTTCTGCCGGCGTAGCCAAAACGCTGTAATTATGACGATATTGTTGCGCGAAATCGTTGCAACGGTCGCGCATATAAGTTACGATTTTGATACCGAGTGCCTGAGCCTCGTCGCTTTCTGCATGATGTTTGCCGACCAAGGCTTTCAAACATTCTGCCAAACCGATAAAACCTATTGACAAAGTACCTTGATTGATAACGCTTTCAATCGTTTCGTTAGGACGGAGTTTTTCGCTGCCGATCCAAAGTTTTGACATCAAAAGCGGGAATTGTTTTGCAAGAGCAGTTTTTTGGAAATTGAACCTGTCGTCCAATTGTTTTGCCGCAATTACAAGCACTTTTTCGAGTTTTTCAAAGAAAGTTTTGATACGTTCTTCCTTGTCTTCGATTCCCATACATTCTATTGCGAGACGGACAATGTTAATTGAAGTAAACGAAAGGTTTCCTCTTCCGATTGACGTTTTTTTGCCGTAACGGTTTTCAAAAACTCTCGTTCTGCAACCCATTGTTGCAACTTCGTATTCGTAACGTTTCGGGTCGTCGGGTGTCCATTTTTCGTTTTGATTGAATGTTGTGTCAAGATTTAGATAATTCGGGAAAAACCTTTTTGCCGTAACCTTGCACGCCAACTGATAAAGGTCGTAGTTTCTATCTTCCGGCAAATAGTTGACACCGCGTTTTTTCTTCCAAATCTGAATCGGGAAAATAGCCGTAGAACCGTTTCCAACTCCTTCGTAAGTAGAGATTAAAAGTTCGCGGATAATGCAACGACCTTCTGCCGAAGTATCTGTTCCATAGTTTATAGAACTAAAAACCACTTGGTTACCACCTCTTGAATGGATAGTATTCATATTATGAATAAACGCCTCCATTGACTGATGAACGCGGTTGACAGTGCGGTTTATTGCGTGCTGTTTAGCGCGGTCTTTGCCAGAGAGATTATCCAACGATTTTTTAACAAAATCGTCTATTTCGGCATCGTAAAGGTCTGAGAGATCCTCGCCCGAAAAGTTTTCCAAAACTTTTACTTCTTCTTTGTAAGAAGCGCGGACGTAAGGCGCAAGATAAAAGTCAAACGCCGGAATAGCCTGACCGCCGTGCATTTCGTTTTGAGCGGTTTCCATTGAAATACAGCCGAGAATGCTTGCCGTTTCAATTCTCTTCGCAGGTCTTGACTCGCCGTGTCCCGCGTTGAAACCGTATGTTAAAATTTTGTCCAACGGGTGCTGAACACACGTCAGAGATTTTGTCGGATAATAATCCTTGTCATGAATATGAATGTAACCGTTTTTAACGGCCTCTTTCACTTCGGGAGAAAGCAAATAATCGTCCACAAAAGGTTTTGTGGTCTCGCTCGCAAATTTCATCATCATACCGGCGGGTGTGTCGGCGTTCATGTTTGCGTTTTCGCGGGTGATGTCGTTAGATTTTGCCTCGATGATTTCTGTGAAAACATCGCGGGTTTTTGCCTGACGAGCAACCGAACGTTTGTCGCGGTACGAAATATACGCTCTTGCAACCTCTTTTCGTGGAGATTTCATCAACTCTTTTTCAACACAATCCTGAATCTCTTCAACGGTCATTTGCTGTTTGCCGTTGCAAGCAATTCGGTTAGTGATTTTGTTGATAAGTTTGTCGTCTTCGCCAAGTTCCGTTTGAAGCATTGCCCTGCGGATTGCGCTTGCGATTTTTTCTTCGTTGAAACCGACGATTCGTCCGTCTCTTTTTACAACTGTTTGTATCATAACGTTTTCAGTTAAATTCGGTTCTAAAATTGTTCTGTCCGTAAAAGTAAATGTGTTCATATTCTTTTTTTATTTTTCTTGTACGCACAAAGTTAATATAAAAAATTCTTATAAAACGCAAAATTTATCAACAATTTTTTTCAGCGAGTTACGGCAACGCTTTTTTTGTGGATAACTTTTATTCCCCTTTGATTTTCTGTCAGTTAAAAAAATAACGATTTTGTGGACAACTTTTTTTGACACAAAATTCCCAATGTTAAGTTTTGGTGAGAAAACAAAAAAAATCAGTTTTTGAACGTCAAAAATGAAAATTTTTAAGCCAATAATTTCAAAATTTCTTCCGTATCTTCCGCGATATATCCGGAATTTGCATTTTCTAAAACTTCCCTTGAATTAAATCCCCATGTTACAGAAATGATTTTCACGTTTGCGGCTTTTGCAGCCTCAATGTCGCGATATTCGTCGCCTACATAAATAAAATCCGACTTCAAAACACGCTTTGCACGCTTTAAAGCACGTTTTTTTCCAAAAAGCGGAACTCCTGTCTTTATAAAAGAAAAATATTTTTCGATGTCGTATTTTTTTAGAAAAACGCTAACTGTTTCAGCAGAATTTGTAGTCAAAATTCCCAATTTATAACCTGAAATAAAAAGTTTGTTCAATAATACAGGAATACCTTCAAAAGCAGTAATTTCAGAAGCCGTTTCTGCGGATTTTTTTCTGAAAAAACGGATTAAATGCGGTATCCGCCAAAACTTTACACCTGAAAGTTTTATCAATTCCTTTGCGGTAAGGTTTCTATTTTTTTCAAAATCTATTTTGTTGTAACCGAATTTTTCGGCATAACCGTTAAGCAAAGCGGCACCAGAGGAAAAAGTATCCGCTAAGGTGCCGTCAAAGTCAAATATTACGAATGTATCTTTCTGCATCTTTTTTACGCCTTATCCAAAGAGACAATCCTCAAAGTCCCGTCAAAACCGCAAACGGCCATCTTTTTGCCCTTATTACTAAACTTTATCAATTTAGGCATATTCTGTAACTGAAATTTCCGTTTCAACTCCGAGGTTACCATATCAAAAAGCCGTAATTTTCTATCCGAGGTTAAAATTGCGTAATATTCACCCGTGGAAATTTCCACTTGCACAACCTCGCTTTTCAAATCAACCTCACTTAAACAATTACCGGTTTTAATGTCAAAAATCTTAATTTTACCCTCCTTTCCGCACAAAATCACCTGTGAAGAAACTCTATTCAAAACTGCGGTTTTCAACTGCATATCAAACGGAATTTTCATAGAAATCAACTCTTTCATACCCACTGAGTTATAAACTTTCAGCACATTCAAATAGTCTTTTCCTATAACATAATCACCATAAACGGAAAGGGAAAGCAATTTGAAATCTTTTATAACTTTTACGGTCTCTCCCGTTTTAATATCAACCGACCAAACATTATAATTATCAGAGACAAAAAGAACAGAATCGTTTTGCGGCAAGAAAAACATTTTTTTTGCCACCGGCAACGAAACCGCCAAATCAGCATACAAACTGAAATTATCGTTTATGTTCAAAATTTTCAGCACTCCGTGTCCGCCTAATGCAAGATAATTTTTGCCGAAAGCCATTACCAACGCCGAATAATTATTATCCGAAACAAGATTAAAATCCGAAGAAAAAATCTTCAAATTTCTTTCCACCGACGAAATGGCAATATACATATCATTCGGACCAAAAACCGCCTCAGAAACAGAAGTACGAAAAACGGTTATATTTTCCAAAACATAATCCAAAAGTTTTTGACTTTCAACTTCTGTTTTTACGTCAGCAGACTCTACTACAATGTCTTCTTGTGGCAAAGACGATAACTGCAAATATTTAAGATAATTTTCAGCATCGGAAATTTCATTGTAAATATCAGCAATAGTTGCATAAACGCGACGTTTGTTTTCAATACCCTTATCAACCGCCTTTTTTAAATTATCAATTGCGACATTATGATTTTTCAACATAAAATTCACAATGCCCAAATTATAATAAACATTCGGATTTTCAGGATTGATAGATACCGCTTTTTCAAAATCCGAAACTGCATTATCATAAACGCCAAGACTTCCGTAAGCCGAACCTCGCCTCAAATATGCAATATCCGAATCCGGTTTCAATGCCAACAATTCGTTACAAGCCTCAATAAGCCTTTCCCAATTCTCCAAAGTATAACATTCGGAAATACGGCTTAATAACGGAGCAATATCTTCTTCGTTAACTTCTTTAACTTCCTCTACATCATCTTTGAAATCAACTTTTTCAACAGTATCTTCGGATTCAATTTCTTTTTCTTTCTCCGTCTCTACTACTTCTTCCTCTTTTTCTTCTTCTTCTACTACCTCTTCTACTTTTTCTTCTTCTACTACCTCTTCTACTTTTTCTTCTTCTACTACTTCTTCTACTTTTTCTTCTTCTACTACTTCTTCTATTTTCTTGGTTTCTTCTTTAAAAATATCTCCCAAATATGATTCTCTGAAATTGTGTACGGCATAAAATTTACACTGCTCCAAAGACCAAAAATTTTCCCTAACAACATTATCCGATTTTTTATCCAATTCTAAAATATCAGAGAAATCATCTCCGATAAATATACCGGCAATCTCTGAAATTAGTTTACAACATTGCAACGGCTGGTCAACAATCTGTTTTTCAGAAAAACGAATTACACACCAACCTTTATCCAACAAAATATTATTTTCCTCCTGAAAAGAAAAAACTGTGCCGTTGTCAACAACATTAAAATAATCCTCAGGCCCACGGGTATCCAAAGAATAGGGAATGTCGATTTCTACCGCAATAGCAAAATTTTTGTTCTCAAAAACAAGCATATAATCAGGCACAACAACCTCTCCTGATACACTTTTTACATACCTATTATAATACAAATTGCTGTCAAAACATTCCGTCATCTTTTCATGAAAATTCTTATAAGCAATTTTTTTCTTGTCTTGACAAGGGAAAGTCTGCATATCCGTATAAAACAAAGCACGCGAAACCTGCTCAGCCCTAAGATTTTTCAATAGATTAACATCTACAGATTGTTTTTCATACTCAATACGTTTTCTGTCGTCCTCTACACGCTTTTTGACGCTATTAGAATACTCTCTGGCATTCTTTTCATTCAAATATTCCTTAACCTCATTGTCTTCATACTCGCATACAGCATACGCAAACGCTACACCTAAGGCCAT
>JAEEXW010000181.1 GCA_016287995.1 Bacteroidales bacterium | reverse complement strand
ACCAAACTATCCGAGCGACATTGCTACCGTAAATTTTGACCGCTCAGGCACGACTGTTATCGGCAAATATCTGCTTAATCATAGTTTTATGATGCCGGGATTAGTCAGCGTAACGGTTTCTACGTTGGTCGGAATGTTGATAACGTGGATATTCTATTAGGGAAAAATATGAGAAAACATAAAATGATTATGAATATAAAAAAACTTCTGACAATTATATTTTCAGTGGCGGTTTTTGCGGGCTGTTCAAAGCCGGAAATCAAAGAGACTCTGAATATTACGTTTTATTCACCCGCCCAAATGTGGGAAGAGACACTGCCGCTTGGAAACGGACGAGTTGGCGCAATGCCCGACGGCGGTATTACAAAAGAAACCATCGTCTTGAACGAAGAGACAATGTGGTCAGGCTCGGAATGGGACGCTTCAAATCCGGAGGCAAAACAATGGCTGCCCGAAATCCGCAAAAAACTTCTTGAAGGCGACAACCTTACCGCTGAACGTCTTATGCAAGAGCATTTTACGTGCTTGGGGGGCGGCAGCGAAAATCCGAAATACGGTTGTTATCAGACTCTCGGAAATTTTGTTATGGACTTTTCTGAAATGTTTTCGGACACAAGTTTTTCTTGCTACGAGCGCAGACTATGTCTCAATACTTCTGTCGCAAGCACTTCGTTTTCATTTAATTACGAAGGCAAACCGGCAAAATTCTACCGTGAATATTTTGTTTCGATTCCTCAAAACATCATCGTCATAAAACTAAAAACCGAGGACGCACCGTTGAAATTTGCTTTCAATTTTACACGTCCTGAGCGTGCGGAATTTATTAAACACGGCGGAGAAATGGTCATGCGCGGCTCGCTTTTTAGCGGCGACGAAACCAAAGAGGGCGTAAAGTTTCTTGCAAAAGCACAGGTAATGAAACGCACTGAAAACGAGGCTGTTATCCTTGTTGCCGCGTCAACCGACTACAAAAAAATTCTCAAAAACGAAGTCCACACCGACTTTGCGCATATACGCCGCAACGTTGAGTGTCTCTTGAACGAAAGTCCCAAAAACTACGACCTTCTGAAAAACGAACATATAAAAGAGTTTCAAAAATATTTCAACCGCGTGGACGTTGAGATGGGCAAAACCGGCGAAAACGGTGAAATTCTTCCTGTTGACTCTGCCGCGCTGTATTTGCAGTTCGGACGTTATCTGCTTATCACTTCGAGCGTTAACGCAACCTTGCCGCCTAATTTGCAAGGCATTTGGGCTGACGCAATTCACACGGCTTGGAATTGCGACTATCATCTTAACATCAACGTTCAGATGAATCATTGGCCGATGGAGGTCGGAAACCTTTCAGACCTTTCAGAGCCTATAACCCGCTATGTTGAAGGTCTTGTGCCTTCCGGTGAAAAAACGGCGCGTGATTTTTACGGCACAGGCGGCTGGACGGGACACGTCTTGGCTAACGCATGGCATTTCACCTCGCCGAGCGAAGACCCGCGCTGGGGAGCAACTTTCACCGGCGGCGCGTGGATTTCGCTTCAACTTTGGGAACATTATCTTTTCACAAAGGATACTACATATTTGAACCGTGTTTACCCTATCTTGAAAGGTGCTGCTGAGTTTTTACGTGCAAACCTTTTTGAGAAAGACGGCTTTTTGGTTACAGGACCGAGTTCATCGCCGGAAAACGCATTTTTAAAAGACGGCAAACGTTGCTGTGTCTGCGCCGGACCTGTCATGGACACTCAAATCTGCATGGAAATATTTTCGGCGGTTGAAAAAGCTGCAGAAGTTTTGGGTGTTGACGCGGATTATTCAGCACTTTTGAAAGAGACCGCTGCAAAACTTCCGCCGATGAAGATTTCGCCGAAAGGTTATTTGCAAGAGTGGCTTGAAGATTACGAAGAAATTGAGCCGACACATAGACACGTCAGCCATTTGTTCGGGCTTTATCCGGGGACAACAATCAACACGCCGGAATTGTTTGAGGCGGCTAAAAAGACTCTTGAACGCCGCGGCGACGAAGGCACAGGCTGGTCAAGGGCTTGGAAAATCAATTTCTGGGCGCGTCTTTGCGACGGCAACCACGCATACAAACTTTTCAAAAACCTTTTAACACCAGTAATAACCTCACGCAAACAGCCTGACAAATGGGGAAATACCGTTTCGTATTCTGGGTCAGGTGCAGGAACGTTTAAAAATATGTTCTGCTCGCATCCGCCGTTTCAGATTGACGGCAATTTCGGCGGCAGTGCGGGTTTGATGGAAATGCTTTTGCAGAGCCACGAAGTCAAGGCTGACGGAACACGTATTATCAAAGTGCTTCCGGCAATTCCCGACTGCTGGCAGAGCGGACATTTCAAAGGTCTGAAAGCACGCGGCGGAATCACGGTGGACTGTTCTTGGAAAGACGGAAAAATCACGGATTTGAAAGTGGACAATCCTCTGAACGAAAAAATCGAAATAGTAGAGCCGCAATGATTGGAGCCGCAAGCATTGCGGCTCTACATTACATTCCCCAGTTTTCTCTGTCGAGACTTCTGTATTGAATAGCCTCGGCAATATGTTCGGGCTTGATGTTTTCAACGCCTGCGAGGTCGGCAATGGTGCGCGATACTTTGAGGATTCTGTCGTAGGCGCGGGCTGAAAGTCCGAGTTTTTCCATAGCGTTTTTCAAAAGTGCCATTCCGCTCTCGTCTATCTGACAGAACGCGCGGATTTTGCTGCTTGACATCTGGGCGTTGCAGTGGATTTTCGGCGAGTCGGCAAAACGCTGCTGCTGAATCTCTCTCGCCCTTACAACACGTTTTCTGATGTCCGCGCTCGATTCCGACAACTGCCTTACAGACAGGTCTTTGAACGGAACAGGAACAACTTCCACGTGAATGTCTATTCTGTCAAGAAGCGGACCTGAAATTCTGTTTAAATATTTTTTCACCTGAGCCGGAGAGCAGACGCACTGCTTTTCGGGGTGGTTGTAATAACCGCAGGGACACGGATTCATGGAGGCGACAAGCATAAAACTTGCCGGATAGTTCACAGTGAATTTAGCGCGTGAAATTGTGATTTCGCGGTCTTCGAGCGGCTGCCGTAAAACTTCCAAAACCTGACGTTTGAACTCCGGCAACTCGTCCAAAAACAAAACGCCGTTGTGAGCCAGAGAAATTTCGCCGGGCTGTGGATACGACCCGCCGCCGACAAGCGCGACGTCAGAAATCGTATGATGCGGACTGCGAAAAGGGCGCGTTGTCATAAGAGCCGAGTCTTTCGGCAGAGTTCCCGCAACAGAATGTATTTTTGTGGTCTCCAAAGATTCTCTTAACGTAAAAGGCGGCAGAATAGACGGAATGCGTTTTGAGAGCATTGTTTTTCCTGAGCCGGGCGCACCTATCATTATGACGTTGTGTCCGCCGGCGGCTGCGATTTCCAAAGCGCGTTTTACGTTTTCCTGACCTTTGACGTCAGCAAAGTCCAAGTCTACGGACTCGTAGTTTTCAAAAAATTCCTTACGTGTGTCAACAACAACCGGCTCTATGTCGGAAGTACCGTTGAAAAAGTCTATAACTTCTTGAATGTCAGAGACACCGTAAACGTCCAAATTGTTTACGACAGCCGCCTCGCGAGCGTTTTCTTTCGGAACAATTATGCCTTTGAATTTTTCTTTAACAGCCTGAATAGCAATCGGTAATGCGCCTTTTACGGTTTTTATGCTGCCGTCAAGCGAAAGTTCGCCGAGGATTATGTATTCGCTTATATGGTCGGAGTTAATCTGGTTGGAACACGCAAGGATGCCCACGGCAAGCGGCAAATCGTAGAGTGAGCCTTCTTTTCTGATGTCGGCGGGAGCCATGTTGATGACGATTTTTTCGCCTGGCATTCTGTAACCGACAGAGCGCAAAGCGGAATCAATTCTGAGTTGGCTTTCTTTTACGGCGTTGTCGGGCAGTCCCACGATGTCGATTGAAAGTCCCGGCGACATTTCCGTTTCAATGGTTATCGTCGTGGCGTCTATTCCGTGAACCGCGCTTGCGTATGTCTTGACTAACATTTTTTATCCGTTTAAAATATTAACTAAACGCAAAAATATGACTTTTTTTCAAAAAGACCAAACATTATTTTATGTATTATATTGCAAAGTTTTTTAGAACAAATCCTCCGCCGTAAGTTGGTTTTGCACAAGTCCCGAATATTCGTTTTCGACGATGCCGAAAGTTGTTATCATCGTTATAAAAATTGATTTTTTTGTGCCGGTCTCTTGACGGAAAACTGCTGCTTTGTTTCTGATGTTGTCGGCAACGGCGGCGGTGATGACAAATTTTTCAGAAGAAAACTTTATCTCACAGAGGTTTATAACGTTGTCGGCTCGGTCAATTATCATATCAATTTGTGCGCCGCCGGCAATTTTGCGGCTTTTCCACTGGTAAATTTCTGTTTTGATTCCGGCGATTTTGAGTTTTTCCAAAATCTGTGCGCTGTTGTGAATGCACACTTGTTCAAACGCGAGACCTGCCCACGCGCTAAGCCTCGGAGTGTTAACCATTTTTGACCACGCACCGTTTTGACCGCTTTTACCGCGCAAAAAACGCAGATAAAAAAGCGTGTAAAAATCGTCAAGTTGATAAAGCGCATTTTTGACATACGCATCGGGCGGTATGTTTTTTTTGACGAAACCGCACAATTCAAGGTCGCTCAAAATCTCCGTCAGTGCGCCGCCGCTGTTCTGTTCTGTGGCTTCGATAATCTCCTGTCGGGAAAGTCCTTTGGCTTTCGTACCGAGAGTTTCTACAACTTTGACGTATTTCTGATGGTTTTTAAAAAGCGACGAATACATCAAGTGAAATTCGTCTTTGAGCGGCGAAACCTCGTTAAAAAACAGATAATCAATGTTTTGACTTACGCTGAGACCTTTTTTTATCAGTGTCCAATAAAACGGAACTCCGCCCAGGACCATATAATATGATATGATGTCGTATTTTTCGCAAGTGATTCCTTTTTGAGCCAAAATTTGTCCGCAGTCGGCAACAGGCAGCGGCATTACCCTTAAACGGCGCGTTACGCGGTTGTGAAGTCCGCCTTTGTTGTTAATCAATTTGTTAACAATCCACGATGTAGCCGAACCGCAGGCAATCAGCATTATATCGTTGCGTTTTGATGCCCAACCGTTCCAGAAATGCTCAAACGACGACAGAAAATCCGATTTTGGCGTATCCATCCACGGCATTTCGTCAAAAAATATCACCTTTTTGGATACATTGTCCATCGTTTCCAACTGTTCGATAAGTTGGTTGAGGGCTGTAAACCAATTGTCGGCAAGCGTAAAATCACGCTTAAACTGCCGCGACATTTCTATGTTAAAATTCAGGAGTTGTTTTTTTGTGGTTGCGTTTGCCAATGCCGTTAGAGAAAACGTCATTCTGCTGTCAAAAACGCAGTCGATTAGAAAGGTTTTTCCGATACGACGCCTTCCATAAACTGCCACAAATTCCGATTTGGAAGATTTAAAAACGTCCTCCAATTCCTCCACGTACTCTTTCCTGCCTATCAGTCTGCCCATAGTTTTTTTATTTTACAGCGCAAAGATAAACATATTTTTCAGATTTGGCGGAAAATAAGTGTTAAAATCCGCCAAATCTGTGATTTTTTAGTAGATTTGGCGGAAAATAAATAGCAAAATCCGCCAAATCTGGATTTTTTTATCAGATTTGGCGGATTATGATGAAATCAATGTCCTGAAAAAAAATTATTTCAATTTTTCAACAGCCCATTGAGCGAACAATTCCGGTTTGAAACCGAATTTTTCGTCCAAAACGCCTGCCGGTGCTGACTCGCCGAAGTGTGTCAAACCGAATACGTCTTTCTTGAAACCGGGGATAATCGTTGCAAATACGCTCGGAAGACCTGCCGTCATACCAAGAACTCTTGCTGACGAAGGAATTACGCTTTCAACATACGCTTCACCCTGATTTTCAAACAGTCTCGGAGAAATTACTGAAACTACGCGTACTTTCTTGCCGGTTTTTTCAGCGATAGTGCCTGCTGCGCCAACCAAAGTAGCAACCTCAGAACCGTTAGCAACCAAAACTACGTCAGGTGTGCCTTCTGCGGTCTGACAAACAACATAACCGCCTTTCTTAATCTGTGCGGCACGCTCCAACTGAGATGCGGCTTTGCCTTGCGGAAGAATGTCGATATTCTGTCTTGAACCGATCATTACGGTCGGACATTCAGTGTTGGCGATTGCCATCTTGTATGCCTCAACAGACTCGTAAGCGTCAGCAGGACGGAGTACGAGAGTTGACATCTTGCCAGCGTGGTTATCAACTTGTTCCATCAAGCGGATTTGTGCTTCTTGTTCAATCGGCTCGTGTGTAGGACCGTCTTCGCCTACGCGGACTGAGTCGTGA
>JAEEXW010000180.1 GCA_016287995.1 Bacteroidales bacterium | reverse complement strand
ACGCCTTGCCGCCGTTTTCCTGACGATTGAGGCAGAAATCCTTGATTTGGTCAGCCATATTGCCCGGGTCGTTGAGCGTGCAACCAATCATATAAGGCACGGCTGCAATTTCACCAGCAATGCAGGCATCGTCGAAAGCCTTGGGCAACACGTAACCGTCAACGTAAGGCGCAATGGGACCGGCATTGAGGCAACTGCGCTTGCCAGTAGCGCGGGTGTAGAATGCGCCGAGGGCGTAAATTTCTTCGGTGGATGCCGAGCGGAGGTCTTTGAGGGTTTTGAGGTTTGCCCAGTCGCAAACTTCCTTGATTTGTTTTTCTGCCTCGGCGAGCGTCAACTGGCTCTGACGGAAAAATGGCGGCAGTTTGTCGGCTTCTTCCTTTGGCAACGGCTTCTGCAAACCGCTGGCACTCATTATGACAGCCTTGTTGAACAGGCCTTTGGTGAGCGGCGACGATGAGAGGAATTTGGTGCTACGGCCGCCCGCGCT
Organism: Bacteroidales bacterium; assembly: GCA_016287995.1. GTDB lineage: Bacteria > Bacteroidota > Bacteroidia > Bacteroidales > UBA3824 > UBA3824. The sequence continues at coordinate 5,913 of JAEEXW010000180.1, read as the reverse complement.
CTGACCGAAAATCATCACGTTGTCAGGGTCGCCGCCAAATTGTGAAATGTTTTTCTTGACCCATTTCATCACTTCAATTTGATCGAGAGTGCCCCAGTTGCCGGTGGCGTGTGCGGGGTCTTCCGCCGAAATTTCTGGATGTGAAAAGAATCCGAAAGGTCCAACGCGGTAATTGAAGGTTACGAGGACGACATCTTTTGCCGCCCATTCCTGACCGTCGAACTCAGGCTCAGAGCCCCACCCTTCTCTCAGTCCGCCTCCAAAAATCCAAATGGCGACAGGCAGTTTCTTTTCGGGCTGTGCGGACGCCTTGGTATAGACGTTGAGATAGAGGCAATCCTCGCTGTAAGCCTTCTCCTCGCCATATCCCCATTCTGTGGTGTAGCCGCCATTGTAGTGCGCACCCTGGAACGCCGGATGTCCGAACTGGTCACAAACCCTGACGCCCTTCCACGACACAACAGGCTGCGGAGCCTTCCAACGGTTTTCGCCAATCGGCGGCGCAGCGTATGGAATGCCTTTATAAACTACGACACCCTCAATGTCGGTGTCAACGCCCTGAATCTGACCGCCTTCAATGGTCAAAACAGGCTTTTCGGGGGCTTTGGCTTGTTGCGCCGGCTGCGTGGAGCACGACACAAGCATTGCAGCCAAGCCCAATGCAAATAAAGTTAGTCTTCTCATAAGTATTTGTAGTTGTAATGTTTGGTACGGCAAATTTACAACAATTTTTTGGAAATGATTATAGAAGAAAAAATATTTATTTTCCAAATTTTTCATTATCTTAGCACCCTAATTTTAAATTGTTATATTATGCGAAAAATACTATCAATCATCGCTTCCGTGCTTTTGTTGTGCGGCTGCCAAAACACTCAGACTCAGACAAAAAACGATTACAAATTCCTTGATGCGAAGGAAAAATCTTTTGAAAATTTCACCGTTTATTGGCTAAAAGACAATGCCGGCGACCACAAGTTCCCGTTTGAACTCTTCGGAAATGTTTCTGACGAAGTCAAAAAAGCCGTTAACATGCCCGAAGGTATGCCGTCGTCAATAAGCGCATATCTTATTAAAACTAACAACAAATATCTGCTTTTCGACTCTGGGCTTGGACAAAAAGCGGGCGGACAACTTTTAACTCAGTTGCAAAACATAGGCGTTACCCCTGAAAACATTGACTATGTGTATATTACGCATTTTCACGGCGACCATATCGGCGGAATGTTAACACCCGAAGGCGAAAAAGTTTTCACTAACGCAGATGTTTATGTTGGACGTTTAGAAAAAGAGTCTGACCTCGGCAAAACTGAATCAGCCGTCAAAATGCTTGAAAAATACGGCGACAAAATTCACACTTTTGAATTTGGCGACGTACTGCCCGAAGACGTTTTGGCTCTTGACGCCGTCGGTCATACACCCGGACATACTGTTTTCAGAAAAGGCGATTTGCTGATTACCGGCGACCTTATGCACGCCCTTGATTTGCAGTTGAAATATCCCGAATACTGCGCTAATTTTGACGGCGACAAGGAAAAAGCCGTTAAGTCAAGAAAGAAAATTTTGGAGTATGCTAAGGATAACAAACTGACTATCTGCGGAATGCATTTGCCTTATTAGCAGCATGATTTTTTAATTTGGTTAATCAACAAAAAACCTTTATATTCGCAGAAAATTTCAAAGCAAATCATGATTAATGCTAAAAGACAAATAATCAGCGGGTTAACGTCCTATTCAAAAGCCTTTCAAGTGATAAAGGCAAATCAAATGGGAAAATATTTCGTTTTGCCCGTCATTTTAAATATAGTTTTGGTTGCCGTTTTGATGTTTGCGGGCTTCGGTCTCGGAGGGTGGCTGAGTTCAACAATAGAAACTAACACCGAGAACATGAACGGTTGGATTCAGGCGGCTATGGTTGCCGTTAAAATCGTTCTTCCGATAGTTTCTTTCATACTGTTTATTTTCGGCGGCGGAACTATTGTAAACGTCTTAATGTCGCCGATTTACACCGTTTTGAGCGAAAAAACCGACACTTACCTGACAGGCAAAACGTTTGAATCAAGCGCAAAACAAACCCTTTCCGACATCAAAAGGGCTTTGATAATCGCCGTTAAAAACACGTTCAAACAGTTGTTGCTCACGGTGTTATGTTTGCTTTTGAATGTTATCCCCGTCGTCGGAAGCATTGCTTCGGTGGTGTTAATCTTCATAATTAACGCTTACTATTTCGGTTACGGTTTTATGGATTACACATACGAGCGTCAGAGATATTCCGCAAAAGAAAGCAACCGCCTGACTTACGATTTAAGATACCTCGCAATAACCAACGGCGCAGTTTACGCTCTGCCGATGTACGCGTTTTGCGGAACGTTTTTTGCGGCTTTCACAGGCGGCGTTTCAACTGTTGCGGCAACAATATCGCAACTCGAACTTCAAGAAGAAAACGAAAAATAATATGGAAAAACAGAAAATTGTAATGGTCTCGTACCACAATTCGCTGCCGTTTCTTTACGGTTTGGAACATTCGGAATATATTAAGGAGAATTGCGAAATCATCTTAAAATACCCGTCTGAATGTGCCAGCCTGCTTTTGGAAAAAAAATGCGACGTCGCACTCGTACCCGTCGGCATTATCCCAAGCCTTAAAATAAGTTACATCGTCTCAAAATACTGTATCGGTGCGGAAAACAAAGTGCGCTCAGTAATACTCGCAAGTCAGGTGCCGCTCGAGCGCATAACGCATATTTATCTCGATTACCAGTCGGCGACAAGCGTCAGACTCGTTAAGATTTTGGCAAAAAAACACTGGAAAATCTCCCCCGAATTTCTGCCGTCAAAACCCGGTTACGAAAAAGAAATAAAAGGCACTGCCGCAGGCGTTATCATAGGCGACAGATGTTTTGAGCACAACAATTTTGAATATAAATACGATTTGGCGGAAGAGTGGATAAAATTTACCGGCAGTCCGTTTGTGTTTGCCGTCTGGCTCGCCGTAAAACCCGTAAAACCGGAGTTCAAAGCCGCCTTGAACGAGGCGTTGGAATACGGTGTCGAACATATAAGCGACGTTATCCAAACGTATAAAAAGAAATTCACAAAAAATTTTGACCCCGTAGAATATTACAACAAAAACATCAGTTACAAACTCAACGAAAACAAGTCGAAGGGTATGAACACTTTTATAAAGTATCTCTGCCTCGAAAACAGGGAGGAAAGCCTCCTGAAACGGCAACTTTTCGCACAAAAATAGTAACATTTTTTTAACAAAAATACCACATTCAAGGTATTGTGAAAGCCACACCGAAATTGTAACTTCGCACCGAAAAAAATAGTTTGAAAATATACATAAAAATTTATGAAATTATCAAATTGCATTGACAGTTTCGAAGGCTACATCTGGAAGCGCGAAATCAACGTCAGGGATTTTATCCAACACAATTACACGCCTTATTACGGCGATGAAAGTTTTTTAACCGGTCCTACCGCTAAAACCAAAGCCCTTTGGGAGAAACTTTCCGAAATGTTCAAAGTAGAACGCGAAAAAGGCGTTTATGATGCAGAAACCAAACTGCCTCAGACACTTACAACTTACGGCGCAGGTTATATCGACAAAGAAAACGAGGTTATCGTAGGTCTTCAAACCGACCAACCTTTGAAACGCGGAATTTTCCCAAAAGGCGGTATCCGCATGGTGGAAAACGCTTTGAAAGCATACGGTTATAGTCTTGACCCAGATACCAAAACAATTTATACAAAATACCGCAAAACTCACAACGAAGGCGTTTTCTCGGCTTATACTCCCGATATTCGTGCGGCACGTCATGCTCACATTATCACAGGATTGCCCGATGCTTACGGACGCGGTCGTATCATCGGCGACTACCGCAGAATCGCTCTCTACGGTGTCAACAACCTTATTGAAGAGAAAAAACGTTTCTTGAACCGTCTTGACATTCAAGAAATGACCGAAGAGTGCATTCAGAGCCGCGAAGAAACTTCCGAACAGATTGCCGCTTTGAAGGATTTTGTTGTTATGTGTCAGAATTACGGTTTTGACGTAACACGTCCCGCTCAAAACGCACGCGAGGCTGTTCAGTTCGTTTATTTCGGCTATTTGGGCGCGGTAAAAGACCAGGACGGCGCAGCAATGTCGCTCGGAAGGGTCAGCACGTTTTTGGATATTTTTATCGAAAAAGACATCAAAGAAGGCCGCCTTACCGAAGAAGAAGCACAGGAACTTATCGATCAGATGATTATAAAACTGAGAATCGTAAGATTTCTCAGAACTCCCGAATACAACGACCTCTTTTCCGGCGACCCGATTTGGGTAACCGAAAGCATCGGCGGTCAGGGCGTTGACGGCAGAAGCATGGTAACAAAAACAAGTTACAGAATACTTCACACTTTGGAGAATCTCGGACCCGCTCCCGAACCGAATTTGACGGTTCTCTGGTTCAAAAACGCTCCCGAAAACTGGAAACGCTACTGCGCAAAAATGTCAATCAAGACGAGTGCCATTCAGTACGAAAACGACGACCTTATGCGTCCCGACTACGGCGACGACTACGGCATCGCATGCTGCGTAAGCCCGATGAAAATCGGAAAACAAATGCAATTCTTCGGCGCAAGAGCCAACCTCGCAAAATGTCTTCTTTACGCTATCAACGGCGGTAAAGACGAGATGACAGGCGAACAAATCGGACCGGATTTCGCGCCCATTACCGGCGATTATCTTGATTACGACACCGTGATGTACAAGTTTGAAAACATGATGCGCTGGCTCGCCAAGACATACGTCAACGCGCTGAAAATCATTCACTACATGCACGACAAATACGATTACGAGGCTTATCAGATGTCGCTTATCGACGGAGATGTTTACCGCACAAGAGCAACAGGTATCGCAGGTCTTAGCATCGTAACCGACTCGCTTGCAGCAATTAAATTTGGAAAAGTTCGTGTTATCAGAGACGAAAAAGGTCTTGCTGTTGACTTCAAACAGGAAGGCAACGCTCCTGAGGCTTTCGGCAACAACAACGAAGAAACCGACAAACTCGCTCTTATGATTACGGAAAAGTTTATGGAATTTTTGCGTCAACACGAAACATACCGCCATGCAACCCCGACACAGTCGCTTTTGACAATTACCTCAAACGTTGTCTACGGCAAAAACACGGGCGCGACACCCGACGGCAGACCCAAGGGCGTTCCGTTTGCTCCGGGCGCAAACCCGATGAACGGCCGCGACGTCAAAGGTGCTGTTGCTGCATTGAGTTCGGTTGCCAAACTTCCGTTCCAACATTCACACGACGGAATTTCGTACACGTTTGCGATTTCGCCCTCGACTCTCGGCAAGGACGACAACACAAAAATCAGCAATCTTGTAGGTCTTATGGACGGATATTTCACGCCGGACGGAGGTCATCATTTGAATGTCAATGTTTTTGACCGCGAACTTTTGGTGGACGCTATGGAGCACCCCGAAAAATACCCGCAACTGACAATCCGCGTTTCGGGTTACGCAGTCAACTTTGTAAAACTTACAAGAGAACAACAGTTGGACGTTTTGAGCAGAACGATAAATAAGTCGCTATAAAAAAATAATTTTTAAACGTCCGTTGAAGTTTCAGCGGACGTTTTTTTTGCAATTAAAAAAAATACTTATATTTGCCGAAAATCAAATTAATTGTCAGGATATGAAAATATATGATTTCAACGTTATCAATAGGGACAAAACCGAAAGGTCTTTAAGAGACTTTGAAGGGAAGGTCTTGCTTGTTGTCAATACGGCGACAGCGTGCGGTTTTACTCCGCAATACGACGAACTTGAAGCCCTTTATGCCAAATATAAAGACAAAGGCTTTGAAATCTTAGACTTTCCGTGTAATCAATTCGGCGGGCAGGCTCAGGGCAGCG
>JAEEXW010000179.1 GCA_016287995.1 Bacteroidales bacterium | reverse complement strand
CAAGTTGTTTCAACTTGTCAGTCTGACGGACAAAAAACTGCATCATATCTTCCTCTGTATTGTGCGTCAAGACATAACACGTTGAATATTTTGACGCAACAGAAAAAATTCTCTCGTCAGATAAACCGCCTGAAATATCATTTATAATTGAAATTCCGTAGTTCTTAGCAGCAAATTCCGCGACATTGCTGCGATAAGTGTCAACAGAAATCACGGCATCAGGAAATTTGTCCGTTATCAGTTTTAATGCAAAATCCAAACGCTTAATCTCTTCATTTTCAGAAATTTCAGTATATCCGGGACGTGTGGAACACGCTCCCAAATCTATAAATTCCGCACCCTCTGACAAATGTCTTTCGGTACGCTCCAAAATATCTTTTTCAGTTTCACAGCGGCTGCCCGCAAAAAAAGAATCAGGGGTAACGTTTACGATACCCATGACTTTCGGCACGGAAAAATCAATAACGTTACCCTTGCAGTTGATACAATAGTTTTTCATTTATTCTTTCGGAACAATTTCGTTAATGTTAAACACACGTTTGCCGTTACGGTAAGCAATTACAAACGCACCTTTAACGCCCATAGACTTAATAGCCGCAGCCGCCTCTTCGTATGTATTGTAATAACCCACTGAATATCTGTAAATTCCGCCGTCTTCTTCGTTGCTAATAATCTCTTTTGACGGATAAATATCACGCAAAACTTTCAACGACAACGGAACAACATCGGCCGCAATCTGAACCTTGAAAATAATTTTCTCAGTTTTTTCCACCTCAGTCGGCTCTTCTTCAATGTCCTCGTAACCAGTTTCTTCTACCTGTTTTTTTTCGGGTTTATCATACCAACCAAGCAAAACAGCGTAGGTCTGAATCTGCAATGAAATAGCCTCTTGTTGTTTTCTCGAAGCCTCTTCCTTGATTTTCACGACTTGTTTTTGGTCGGCTTTTTTGCCCGTCGGCACTTTTTTGAGATTGTCAGCCGCCATAGACCATGACGAAGTAGCATCTGCGGTCAAAGAATTTGCTGCCGCCTTTTTCTTGTCAGAAACTGATGCGGTCAAATCCTTAATGTTAGCAGCATAAATGCCGTATGTTGTGGAATTTGCCTTCTCATACAAGTTGTACGCCGTAATCTTTTGAGTAATAAGAGGCGTTTCTATCGTCTCGGCTTGTTTTAATAATTTTTTTGCCTTTCCTTTTGCCATTCCTGCCGCTTGCGATTTCAGTTTATCGGCTTCGGCTTGTTTTGAAGCGCATTTTTCCAACAACGTTTCGGCTTTTGCGGCTTGCTCTTCCGCCTGAGAAAGTTGCGAAACTTCCGCAGCAGACAACTGCTCTTTTATGGCTTCCGTCTGATTAAGTTCTTGTGCGTCAACAACGCTGAAAGAGACCGCAAGAATAATCGTAAAAATAATTTTTTTCATTTTCGTAATTTTTTTCATGGTTAACCATTATTGTTTTTATTACCGTTATGCAATAAGAGTTCCATAAATTGTTAAAAAATAAAAAAATATTTCACTTAATCGCAACCCATACTCATCAAGTATTCACAGCATATCAAAAAAAACGTAGAGACGCAGCACCCTACGTCTCTACAATCATATTTTAGTTTATAACAAATTCTACATTGCGGGAGGTGGTGGCGGGGGAACTGCACCAAAAAGTTGCGAAAGTTCCTGAACTGTACTTGCTGCCGCCCAGCCTGCCATGCCTTGTTTCCAAACCTGAGTGTTTGGAGTAAACTGACCCTGCATAGCCAACTGTTGCAATTGCTGCATATTAAAAGGCCCCTGCTGCTGACCGTTGACAGCAAGATAATATGTTGAAGCATTTGGTATCGGAGGAGGCATCATCTGACCGCCATGATTCATCATATTCTGCTGCATCATCTGCTGCTGGTTCATCATATTATTCATCATCATCATGCCCATCATACCTTCCATGCCGCCACCGCCGCCGGGGTTAGCAGCCGCAGTTTTCATAGCGTCTGCATGCGCCTTCTGAGAATAAGTGTCTATGCCGCCCATTGCGTTGAGACTCATTCTTTCCGCGAGAATCTTGTCAAGTTCCTCAGGAAGATTGATGTTGGAAACAAGCATTTTGGTAAATGTGATGCCGTATTCGGGAAATTCCTCATTGATACGTTTTTCACAAATCTGACTCAAATCCTTGTAATTGCTTGTAAGGTCAAGAAACGGTTTGCCGCTTTCGCCGATAGAGTCAATAAGGTTGGTGGTAATCACGCTACGAAGTTCTTCCACGCAATCTTCCGTCTTGTAAACCGCTGAATTTGCACAGAGTTTTTTCACAAAGTTGCCCGGATCGGTTACCTGCCATGAGTAAGTTCCGAATGCACCAATTTGAACCTGACCAAAATCTTTGTCTCTAATCCAAACTTTACCCGGCGTTCCCCATTTCTGTGCAACGAACACTGTGGTGTTGATGAAAAGGATTTCGCATTTAAAAGGACTATCAAATCCGTATTTCCAACTTTTCAAAGTAGTGGTGATAGGCATATTCTGAGTCGTAAGTTCATAATGTCCCGGCTGGAAAATATCACCGATTTCGCCTTCGTTCAAGAACACAGCAACCTGTCCTTCGTTTACAGTGAGTTGTGCACCGTTTTTGATTGCACTATCTTTTCTTTCAAAGCGTTTCATCACTGTATTTTTATCAAAGGTCTGACAATAGATATTATCTATGAGTTCGCCTTTGATGAACTCCTTTGCTTTATCAAACAATCCCATATTCTTTAAAGTGTTTTTTAGGTTATAAAATAAGTAATTTTTTACGGTGTAAATGTATAATTTTTATTTGACACTCTCAAAAGGTTTTAATTATTTTTAACACAAAAAAGTATGTCTTTTGTGCATTTTAATCATAATTTTGACAAAAATTATGATACATATTATGACTCAAAATACAGATAATAAAGACATTAACAAATCGGTAAACGTAAAAACCGTCGTCAAATACTTCTTTTGGGATATTCTTTTGATGACGATTTTGATTATCAACTTTATTCTTTTGATATGGGACTGGTTTTATTCGATAGAACTTGTCAACCAGTTTTTTATAGAAAATTGTCCATCGTTTTCGTCCGTATACGACAACATTCACGCTAACATAAAACTCATTGATTTATCGTTTGTTGCAATTTATTTGACGGATTTCATAGTGGGCTGGATAATTTCGGTTGTTAAGCACAAAGAAAAAAAATATAGTTATCCGCTGACGCATTGGTACGATTTGTTGGGCTGTATTCCATCAGGCAGTTTGATTTTTTTAAGACTTTTAAGGGTTGTCTCTATCATAATCCGTCTTCACAAAAAACGCCTTATAAATGTAGGCAAATTGTCAATCGTTAAAAAAGGCATCACTATTTATAGTATAATAATAGAAGAGATTTCCGACCGTGTAGTTTTGAACATATTGAACGGCATACGACAAAATATCAGTATGGGTACGCCGGTTTCAAAACTGATTTTCTCCGAGATAATAGAGCCACAAAAGCAAAAAATAATTGACATAGTTTTTGAAAAGTTCAAAACCGTTTCAAGTTTGGAATACACGGCATACAAAGACGAAATTGCGTGTTATGTCAAAGAAAAAACCAAAGAGGCGATTTCTTCCAACAAGGAAGTTTCTCTTTTGACGAAAGTTCCCGTCATCGGAAGTCAGATAAAAGGCACACTTGAAAAATCGGTTTCAGGCACAATAACGGGCGTAATTGACAACATCGCAGGAGACTTGCTCTCAAATCAAGGTCAAGAAAAACTAAAAACAGTTTCGTCAGAAATCACCGATTCTGTCATAAAAGATTTGGAAAAAGACCTCCGCCCGATAATAACGGACATTATCCTCGCGACAGTAGACATCATTGCCAAAACAGCAAACGTTAAGCAGTGGAAACTCGCAAACATCGAAAACCAAATTATGAGTGCCAAAAACGCCACACACCCCAACGAAGAAAAAATCAAAGCATTGGAAGAAAAATACAATCAGATATTAATCGAAGGATTTTTTAAATAATAAAATGATTTCAAAATTTACAATAACTTAATTTTTAAAAGTTGTTAAATCATACATTTTATTTTTGATAGCAGAGAGGTAGCAAAAGGCACGATTAACACCATCAACCGCGCCAGTTTAGTTGACCTCGGCATTTCTGACGGTATTTTGTGGGTGGATGCTAATGTAAGTGGAAGAAATGGAACTACCATTGGTGATTATTGCTATTATACTTTTGATGATGCAGGTTCAGACATCAGCAGTCCTTTTTCGCTCCCCACTGGCGGCACTTCTGGTGATTTCCAAAACCTTTACACCCAATGCGATTGGGTATGGACGGGCAGTGGCTACAATGTTTTCCTTCCGGCTACGGGCTTCCGCTACAGCAACGGCTCTATATTGGGTGGCGCGAATGGTTACTATTGGTCGTCCGTTTCCAATAGTGCGGGCTTCGGCTGCTACCTGTACATCAACTCGAACGAAGTAGACCCGAACTCAAATATCAGCGGAGCCTGCGGATTAACGGTTCGTGCTGTACGGCGCAAGTAATTACTTGTTTCTTAAACATAATAGAATAAAAAATTCCCTGTCTTGCGTGATGTAGCGCGGGGCAAGGATTTTTTTATTTCCCGTGATAATTGCAAAAAAATTATAAAAAAATTGTCTACTATAAAAAAATGTAGTATCTTTGCTAAAAATAATTTATGAGTAAAACGCATAAAATATTGTTGGAAGTTACTCCCGACGAGGAGGAACTTATCGCTGCAATAAGAAATTACTGCAAGACATATCCGGACGGCTATCCTGAATTGTTGATATATGCGCAACGCCTTTTCGATATAATGACGGATATGCCTAAAAATGACAATTTAATAACTGACAAAAATCAAGAATCATGGAAATTTTAATGCAGAAACCTATTCAAATTACTGATATGAAACAGCGTATGAGCGACATCATGCTTTCTGTTTCATGGCGCGAAATTGCGCGGACTTATTTCGACAATTCCGTTTCGTGGTTTTACCACAAAATGGACGGCATTGACGGCAACGGCGGTAAAGGCGGTTTTAACGAACAGGAGGCTCTGCAACTCAAATCTGCACTCTGCGACCTCGCCGACAGAATCAGACGTTGCGCCGACAAAATATAAACACGGATACACAAAAAAAGCCGCCAAAATTTAATTTGACGGCTCTTTTATAACGAGTTAGAAAACTTTTAATACCCGAAAATATTGTCTGCATATTGTTTCCAACCCTCAGCTGTTTTGTAAGTTTCAACGGCAGAAGATGGAACGTAGATTTTGCCGTTGTATCCCAAAGCAAAAGTACCATACCAATTTTCCCCCATCTTTATTAAGTATAGTTATTGTACAAGTATAAAATCTGAACTTATATACTATTGCACTAGCCAAGAAAGTCGCATACATTTGTAAAAAGTTTTCAAACGATAACTATATAAGGACAGTCCTAATATGGCGTTCTAATTTGATTAAATGCTTTGCCAGCTGCTACATTAAAGGCTCTCGTAGATTTCGCGCAGGGAAATGGTTTTACATTGGAAGAAAGTTATAACTACTACTTGAAAAATCCGTCCATACTGCAGCAATGGAATTCTATCGAACCCTTACCAAATAATAACGACAACTATTCTACTGAAGAATTAACAGTTATAAAGAATATGGCAGGTAATAAAAGTAGCATTACAAACGCTGACATAAAAAGAGTTTCAGGCAGATATGGTGGGCAAGGTTCAATATTCTCGTATGTGACAGAACCAGACAAAGTAGTTCAAACATCCATTGGACAAACAAGCGGCAGGAATGGTCATTTACACGATATTTTTGATACCAATGTAAGTTCAAAAACTGCCCAATCAGACAACAATCTATATATGAATAAAGCAATAGAACAGCCGGGATTAAACTATTACGGTTTACGCGCATTGATGCCATATATCGGCAGTACAGATGTGATGCCTAATAATTACAAAATACATACTTACATTGATTTAAATGATATAAAACAATGAAATATCTTAAAAAAATAGCAATAATAATATCAATAACATTTTTAATTTGTTTTATCATCAAAACACAAATAAGGCTTGTTAAATTAAGAGATCGACCAGAGCAATTATACTCGATTAATATTGATTGTAGCGATATACATTTATTATCCATAGAGGATATTGCAGAATACTCTAAAAAAGAAACGGCAGACAAATTATCTTTTGACAGAAATAACGATATTGTTAACAGTAAAGCTAATTGTGTCGGTTATGCACAATATGCCGCTGCCTTATGTAATGAATTATTTCGATGCAATAATATTGATGCAAGAGCAAAACCTGTTGTCGGTTGCTATTATTTGAGAAACATAAATCTACATGAAGTAGT
>JAEEXW010000178.1 GCA_016287995.1 Bacteroidales bacterium | reverse complement strand
CACACCCACACCAATAATAGTAGAGCCGATAACAAGTTGAAAAAACCTCGCAGCATATCCTGCAAAAGAATCGTCCCACTGAAAACTCCGCGTAAGCCACATCGTAAAATCAGTAAAAAAGCCGAAAACACCCCCCAAGGGTATTTGCCACAAGGTTTTGATTTTGAAGTCCCCGCGCAGAATTATCCACTGCGCGAGAACAAAAATCAAATGCATTATAAATGTCAATGTTCCGAAAGTAAGGCTCTGCCCTTCGATACAACTCAGCACGTAAGGCGGACACGAAACCGGCGTGCCGCCCATGTTGGCACGTATTGCCAACGAATAGCCGAATGTCATCACAAACAAAGCCAAACAAAGAATAGAATATCTCTTTAAGGCTTCTACTTTACTCTGAAAATTCATTTCACTAAAATCATCGAAATCTATACAAAAATACTTCTTCATTGTAAAGTAGTAATTAATTAAAGTTAACCTTTATTTTATAATTCTATTAATTTGTATTTCGGTACAAGCAATTTCATTATGCACCAAGCCAACAAGTATGCTACGGCACAATAACAAAATACCATCATATAACCAGCAGGTTTGCCGCTTACTCCGAAAAATGTGAATTGTTCGCCTAATTCTTCGGCATAAGTAAACAATTTTCCTGAGTATTTGTTAATTGCAAACGAACATAATCCTCCAAACATAGTTCCAATACCGGTAATTGTTGCTATTGCTGATTTCGGAAACATATCACCGATGGTAGAATAGAGATTTGCCGACCATGCTTGATGCCCTGCTCCTGCAAGTCCGATGATAATGCAAGGCCACCAAACAGATGTTGAAGCCAAAGGCTGTGCAAACATTGCAAAAATTGGAAGAAATGCAAACATCAACATCGCCCTCATTCTTCCGGCGTAAGGGTTCATTCCCATCTTTTCAACAAATAGTTTAGGCAAATAACCGCCCAAAATAGAAACCACCGTTACAATCAAATAAAGCACAAAAATCAGTGCCTGACCCATTCCTGATGAAGACGGATAGCCGAGTTCAGAAAAATATGCCGGTGCCCAAAACAGGAAAAACCACCAAACACCGTCCGTCATAAGTTTTCCGACGATAAACGCCCACGTCTGACGGTATTTAAAACAGTCAAGGAGCGACATTTTAGGTTCTTTTTTATCAGGTTTTGTTTCAACGGTTTCGCCTTTATCAGACTCGATGTAGGCTAATTCCTCTTTGTTAACATACTTGCTCTGGGAGGGTGAAGAGTACAAAAACAGCCAAAATCCCGCCCAAACAAAACCTATCGCACCAATGATTATAAAAGCCATCTCCCAACCCATATTTTTTGCTAAAAGCGGAATCGAAAGCGGTGCTACAAGTGCGCCAACAGAGGCTCCTGCATTAAAAATTGAAGTTGCGTATGCGCGGTCTTTCTTCGGAAAATATTCTGCCGTAACCTTGATTGCAGCAGGAAAATTGCCAGCCTCACCAGTGGCCAAAATAATTCTGCACGCCAAGAAAAGCCAAACACTCGTTGAAGATACCATCAAGGCAATTTGAGAACCCTTCTCAACAGCCCTCAACGACTCCATGTCTGCGATTCCGGTCAGAGCCATAGTCGCCCAACCACAAGCGGCATGAAGGCACGCTCCAACAGACCAAATCACAATAGCCCAAATATAGCCTTTTTTGGTTCCCATCCAGTCAATGAACTTGCCTGCAAAAAGCGATATAAAAGCGTAAAAAATTGAAAATATGGCAGTTATATTACCGTAATCTTTATCGTTCCAATGAAAATCAAGAGCGATAAAATCTTTCCAAGTCAGCGATAAAACCTGCCGATCCAAATAATTAACAGTGGTTGCAAAAAACAGCAACGCACAAATCACCCACCTAAATTTTGTCATTATTTTTAGTTATTTGATTTTTATTTAAAATGTTTAAATTTCACTACCCTCCTCTTTACTTGCATACATACCTATAACGGTTCCATAAAATTCACCAGTTTTCCGCTCACTGAGATATTCAACAGAAACCTTGTCTTTCAAAATTTCATATTCCGCTTCCTCACTATATCTATACTTGAAGACAAAACCGTCATCACGCCTTTCTACCCGCAAGATGATTCTGCCAGCAAAACCGCTGTCAAGTTTTTTTACTTCAAGTTCTTCTTTTGCAACAGTTTCACCTTGTTTTACCGAACGCTGCAAAATCAAAGTCGGCAAATCGTCCCTCAACGAAACTCCAAACTGATAGCCGTAACTATCGCCACCAAAAAGCGCAAGTCCGGCAAACTGTTCAACACTGCCCGGCAAAAAGTGCATTTCAACTTCCGAAGAAAAAACATTATGCATCTGTCTCATAGCGATAAAAGAGGTATGCCTTATAGAACGGATATTGTTGATTTCCAACGGAATCACAATTCCCTCATCAAGGCTGCCGCGCTTTTCCATATCAGGCGATACCGGCGTTCTGAGGTAAAACCATTGCAAGGGAAGTTCTTCTTTCAAAAATCTCTCCTTATACGTAAAATTTCCATGCGGAATATGCGGAGAAAAAGCAGCCGAATCCTTTACGTATGAGCCCCCTTTTGGTGCTTTAAGTTTTAACGAAATATTGTCGCCATTTCTGATAATATACGGCCAGCCTTCATCAAAAATTACCGGCAACATAAAAGTTTCCCTACCATAATTATAATCGCCATTCGGTGAATAAGGTCTCACTCCCTGAAAAAATGAATACCAATCACCCTCCGGAGTGTCAACAAAATCGGTATGTCCGGTACAGATAACAGCGTCCTCGCGTCCTGCCGTCAACCTACGCTGAGTAAGGATAGGATTGTTTTCGTAACGAGTGTACGGTCCAAAAACTTCGCTTGAACGGTAAACGCAACTCGCAAAACCATTACCTAAACTGCCGCCTTCCGAAGCGGTCAAATAATAATAGCCGTCAATTTTGAAAAGATGCGGTGCTTCGAGCCATGCCGGTTTTTTTTCGGGAATATCTCCGCCGGCAAGTATAATTTTTCTTTCGCCTTCGGTCTTCATGGTTTGAAGGTTGAACCTCTGCATCCAAATAACTTTGAAATCGGGATAATCCGGCACTCTATCGGGCGTGCCTTGATTAAGCAGATAAGCCGTGCCGTCGTCGTCAATAAACAGCGAAGGATGAACGCCGCCTATTCCGAATATCCATTCGGGATCGCTCCACTCTCCGGCAGGGTCCTTGGTCTTAATTATAAAATGTCCGCCGCCACCTACAAAAGTGCCCGTAATGTAAAAATAATCATCATGCTTGTTGTAACGTATCGTTGAGGGGAAAATTCCCTGAATTGATTTCAAAGATGTATTAAGACATTGCCTTTCAGTAGGAAGAGCATACGAAACCTGCTCCCAGTTAACAAGATCTTTGCTGTGAAGTACTGCAAGCCCCGGGAAAAATGTGTAAGTGGAGGTTATCATATAATAATCTCCGCCCTTTCTGCAAACACTCGCATCAGAGTAAGCCCCCTGTAAGACGGGATTGAAAATCTCGCCTTCTTGAAGCCGCGATTCCTCAAAACACGGGTCATTGCCGGTGTATGTAAAACTCTTAAAATAAGCCCTATCCTTCATCAAATTTATGCCGGAATTACAGCCGCCAAACAGCAGTGCCGCTACCAACAAAAGGTGTTTTGCTTTCATATCAATATATTAATAAATGTTAACAAATTGTTATATAAATTTTGCTGCAAAGTAAAGATAAAATTTGTAAATTAGAAACTTTTTTACAAAAAAAAATCCGGTCTAATATTTTCATACCAAGACCGGACCATACTAAAAACAAAAAAACAAAAAAATTAAGCCTATGAAAAAGACTAATTGTCTTCCAAACTTCTTTGGAGTTTTTGAATGTAAATCGCCTTTTTGATTTGATCTCTTCTTCTTACGGAAAATTTCGTAAAGGCTTGTCTTTCGCGAAGTTCTTTAACTACGCCTGTTTTTTCAAATTTTCTTTTGAACTTTTTGAGGGCTTTTTCAATGTTTTCGCCCTCTTTGATAGGTACTATGATCATATCCTTTTTTTTAATTATTTAGTTAACTATAATAAATTAAATTTAATTTTTCAGACGGCAAAATTACAAAAAGATTTCTATCGGACAAAAGATTTTTTAAGTTTTTTTTAGTCAGAAATATAATTTTATGATTTACAACGAATTTCTAACTAAAATTTTTGTCGGAATTTTTATATCTTCAAATTTTGAATCGGAACTGATAACAAATTCAGCCGCCTTTTCGCCCATAATTTTGAAATCCGTACTCAAAACGGTAATGCCCCCGCTGACGTATTTTTTCATAGGCGTCTCGTTGAAAGAAATCACTCCCGCATCCTTGCCGATTGTCAACCCCTTAGACTGACACTGCTCCAAAAATATCGCTAACGTACGGTCGCTGACAAGGAAATAAAGTTCGCCGTTTTTCACGTCAAACTGCGCCGAAGAATAAAGTATCTGACTATGAATCTCAAAATCCGCACAAAACTTTCTGAAATATTCCACCGTTTCCCTCGGATGATCGGTAAATTCTGGATAAAGAAAAACAAATTTTTTGTATTTTTTTATCCTATCCAAATTGTCCTGCAAAGCGTCGTAAACGCCCTGTCCGAAGTCCTGCCAAATCTTGCTGACACCGCTGCGCGAATAAATATTCCAGTCAATAAGCAAAAGTTTTTCCCTCGGAATACGGCTTATGATTTTCGGGATTTTGTTGTCGTCAAAATTCATAATCACGTATTTGCTGTAATGTCCGAGCGACTCCTTGACCGCCGTTTCAAACACATTTATATTATAGTGGTGAAACCTTATGTCAATCGGAATGTCCGCGCTGAGGGCTTTTCTGAAACTGTGGTAAAAAACCTCCTTGTAAGCCTTGAAAGTGTCCAAAAGCAAGAAAACTTTACATTCGGGCTTGCTGACAAAATATCCTCTGTTAGGCACGCTCTCTATAAGACCGTGTTTTTTGAGGTTTGAATATGCCTTGTAAACCGTATCGCGGCTCAAAGCGCAGCCCCGGCTCATTTCGTTGACCGAGGGCAAAATTTCGCCTTGCTTGATTTTTCCGCTCTGAACTGCCAAAGTTATGGTCTCTTCAATCTGTTTGTATTTGAGTTCCTGACTATTAAAGTCAAAGATATTTTTAAAATTTTCCGCCGTCATAATACTGTGCTGTTCTGTGCTGCAAATGTAGAAAATATTTTATTAAGAAAAAAGTTTTTTACATTGTTTTACATAAAAATCCCCGCACATATTCTGATACAACAACCCCGCACATCAAGCAACAAGTTGCTTTATGTACGGGGTTATAGAAATACCGTCTTCCAGACGGGAAATTAACGTATCACGACTTTCTTGGTTGAAAGCCCTGTTTTAACGAGGAAAATTCCGCCTTTATTAAGATGAATTTCCGTTCTCGTGTTTTCAGGTTTTATGTTTTTAACAACACGCCCAGACATATCGGCAATTACGATTTCTTTTTCAGCATTTTCAACGATGATTGTCTTTTCAAACGACCAAATTTTTACGTTTGAAAGCGTGATGTTTTCTGTTGCCGTTTCGGGGTTTTCGGGATTTTCAGGCTGTTCGGGTTCGTCGGGAACAACAACGGATTCTACGCCCGGAAGTTCTTTAACATCTTTCCAAGCCTCGCCGCCTTTTGCAAGAAGTTCCGCAACTTCGCCGGATTTAAACTCGGCAGCAGTTTTTGCGCACGGGTCGTTTTCTTTCGGTTCGTCCGCCAAATAATAACAGTTTTCAACCGTTGAGGTGCTTTCAACTTTTCCCGCAATGCCGTTAACGTTTCCTGTTCCTTTTACTTCTGACAGAGAATAGCAGTTTTCAATCTTGCCTTCTGACTTTCCGCAAATTGCGCCGACGTTTTCACCGCCCGAAATGTAAGAGTCTACAACGCCGAAATTTTTTATAACGGCTTCGGAGCCTACTACGCCGAAAAGTCCTGCATACTCTTGCGATTTGTCGTCAATATAAATGCCGCTGATTACGTGTCCCTGACCGTCAAAATATCCGTTAAAAGGATTTTCTAATGTGCCGACAGGCTGCCAAACGGTTAAATCGCCGTACGCTTTTGCAATCCCCGAAGATTTCAAAACACGTTGCAAACAATTTTTGTTAACAATAATGTTGCTGTTTAAAACCACTTTAACCCTTGTATCCGCGCAGGTGTTAACTTCAAACATCAACCACATCAACTCCTCAAAATCAGTAATTTGAAAATATCCTCCTCTGATTTCAGGTTCTTTGAACGGATTTTCAACAACGGGATTTTCAGGTTGCTCAGGGTTTTCGGGTTGCTCAGGTTGTTCCGGTTGCTCAGGTTGTTCCGGTTGCTCAGGTTGTTCCGGCTGTTCGGGGTCTGCCTTTTGGCTGACAACA
>JAEEXW010000177.1 GCA_016287995.1 Bacteroidales bacterium | reverse complement strand
CGGCGATTCAGGATTCGGTAATACAATATTCAGAGTTGCATTTGTATATTCAGGAATATTGCAAGTTGAAAGGCGTTAAAATTTATCCGTACTCTGAAACGGTTATTTTGAAACGTTTAAACGAGAAAAAAACAAACGACATCAAAACGATAAAAGATGAAATCGAAAATAGAATTAATGAACTTTCAAAACGCTAAGGCGGTATGGAAGTTTCTGAATGATAAACAGAAAAAACAAATAATGTCAAACATTTTAAAATACTTTAATTATGAAAATTAACGGATTAATAGTACTTATTGCAGTTGCAATCGTGTTTTACTTTTTTGGGATTTTTGTCAAAGGTAAAGATGATTCTTTGTCAGAGAAAAAATTTCTCGAAAGAGATGAATTTATCAATAAACGCATTGATAGCCTAAAAGCAATGGTTATCTATCTCGGTAAGAACCAAGACACGATAAAGAAGAACTTGGACACGCTGAAAAGCGGGCAAAAGTTCATCTTTGACGAAGTCAAGAAGAAAAACGACAAAAATTTTTGGTCATTATTTTAGTTAGGTTTCATATACAATCAAAGGGCGGTGGCTGTTAAGGCTAATAAGTCGAACTTAATACACGCTTTTGAACATTAGGAACGCCGTCCCTTTCTTTTTAAAAAAACAAATTAAAAAAACAAATAAAAATGACAGAGATTGAAGCATATAAATTCGTCCATAATCAGGACGAAGAAGATTTGATTTATGAAAACGTGAAAGAAACCCGTTGGCAAAGGCATTGGGACGCATCAGGGAAAAAGGTTGTTTTATCCCTGTTTATTTGGGTCGAACCTGAAAATCTTAAAAAGTTCTGCAACCTCTTAGGTCAAGGAGCATTTGACGATAACGGGTATTGTGAAACCTATTTATGTTCTGACGGCTCGACCTGTATATCTAACTTCGATGAAGTTTTAATGGATTACGGCATTGACCCCGAAAAAATTGTACCGAAAACAGAAATATACTAAAATTATGAAACAGATAATTACAACAATCACGGCAATATTGAGTTTACATTTGTGGTATTCAAATGCGGACTTGCTGATAGCGACAAAAGAACTCGCTATCGGGATTGAAAACGTAACAACGTTTTCGTACGTAGTATTAACGCTTTTTGCGTTATCTTACAGCGTTTTAACCGCCGTAGCGGTAGTCAAAATGAAACACTATGCAAACGTGTTAGTATTTGCTCTTTTAGACGGGTTTGCAGTGTATCTTCGCATAAACGTTAATCAGGAGCATTTTGTATTTATAACAAGTGTTTTTTACGCTGTTTATACGGCATATATTATTTCAGTTTGTTGGTTGTTGAATAGACAATATTCGCAGCCGCAAGCAAATCAAATACCGTTAAAAAAGAAAACTTTGTATGACGGGTTATCCGAAGTACAAAAAGCAGAGTATAACGCTAAAAAACTATCCATAAACGGAAGCAAACGCAATCCTGAAAAAATTTTAGCGGCATATAATTCAACTAACGATATTCAAGTGCTAAACGCGCTAAAAGAACAATACGGCGAGGTTAAAGTTTTACAAAAATCATTAGAATTATGAGAACAATTAATGAAATACAAGGCGATTTAACTCTTAAATTAATAGAATACATTAAACAGCAAATCTCTTGCTTTAAATCGGAAAAAAGCAAGGCTGGCGCATCTCAAATTGATAAACTTAGTTTGGGAGGACGAATTGCGGCATTGGAAGAATTGCTTGCTGTTATTAATGTCGAACAAGACAACCGCTCCCTCACGCCCGAAATCTTGACGGCGGCAGGGTGGGAAAAAGGAGGAGATACTTCTTTGTACGTATTTTATACATTGACGTTGGACGAAAATTTTGATTACGACACTAACTTCTACGCATATATTCAGTTAGCGATTGGGAAGCGTGATAATTGCTTAAAGTTAGATATTGAAAGGACTTTGGGCGACAGTATTCACGCTACATTCAGACATCAAATAACCGTCGGGGAGTTTAACACGCTCCTCGAAATTGTAAAACTTCAAAAATTTCAAATAAAATGAGAGAAATGAAATTTAGAGGGGTATGCGCACCTGACAGCAAATACGCTGGCGAATGGGTAGAAGGTAGCCTTGTAGTCTGCGAGGATGGCTCTGCGTTGATTGTGCAGGCACTCAACGACCACAACACAATCACATATCACGTCGTTCCCGAAACCGTAGGGTAGTTCACAGGAAAGTATGACAAAAACAAAAAAAAAGTATACAAAGGTGATATTTTGGAGAGTAGTAAAAATAAGTACTTGATTTTGTGGAATCAAGATACGGCAAGTTTTTATGCAAAAATATTACCTCTCAAAGGTGTTGAATGTTATAGTTTTTTGTCTGAGAATTGGGCAGACAAAAAAGAAATAATAGGTAATATGTATGATAATCCTGAATTGTTAAATTAGAAATGGAGAAAATGAAATGGAAGAGATTTACAAAAAAATAAAGGAAACCGAAGAAGAAATCATAAAAACTAAAAGTATTCTTCGGAATTTGACAAATCAACATAAAGAATATTACAGACAACTAACTGAAATCTATGCCGAAAAATACAAAGGCTATACAAATAAATTTGTTACAATACTCTTTGACAATAAGCAAAATATCAAAGGTTGGTTTTCAGGGTTTGAAGTTTACTGTAATTTTTTTAGCAAACCAACTATTGTTCCTTGTTTGTTTAGGGCAAAAAAAGATGGAACAAAGTCGAAAAATCAAATTCCGGGTTGGCGACTAATGAGCGTTGAACATATAACATCAATAACAACATTATGAACATCTTACATAGTATTCGTTTAGAGTTTCAAGACGTTGAAACGCTTGAAAAACAAACGGTTTACATCACATATATTAATCCGCAAACTTTTCGTGTAAAAGTTTTTGCGGATGGAAAATTGATTCTTGAAAAAGATATAAACGGAACTGATGATATGGCGTTTGTTGAAAAACGCTTATCATTAATCCTAAAAAAGCACAAAATATTATGATACAAGAAACATTGAAAGAAAATGGTTATAAAGAGGTATTTGATTCCGATTTTGCGCTGTTAATAGAAAAAAGAGTTATTATCAAAGAAAAAGAAAATGTTTTGATAGTAACGATAGATAAGAAAGCAAAAGCAGGAAATATTACCTACAATCATACATTGCTCTCGTGTAAAGATGGAGTTGTTTATTTCGATGAAAATATTGAAACTCCTGAATTTAACGAAATACTACGGAGCAATAAAGTTAAAAAAGAATTTTGGTTATGACTGAATTAGAAAAAAAAATATATAGTCGTTACGGCGCACCGCCGAAAACGCCAAAAAAAGAGGAAACAATCTCGGATATAATCGCGAGAGGGCGGCTAAATGCCGTAAAATCTGAACAAAATACCGAAATTGAATGGGACGAACAAAATATTTCGGAATATTTTTACAAAGTTGTAAATCAACTTTGTAATTTCCGAAATCGTAGTTTTCGCCTGACAGACGATTTTAAAGAGGAGTGTGAAGCCGTAATTAGTTGGATTAACGGCGGATATTTAGAAAACCGTTGGCTGTTGCTTTACGGAAGCGTAGGCAACGGCAAGACAACCGCCGCAAAAGCGGCAATGTCGGTTTTTCAAAAAATGGGACAGAACGGCTTAATCAAAAACGCATTTGATATATCGCTGTTATACAACGATATAGAAAAAAAGCAACGAGCCGCAGACGAATATATGTTGTTAAGCAACACTGTCTTACTCTGCATTGACGATTTAGGAACGGAAAGTAATCCCGCCGCCTTGTCTGAAATTCTATACCACCGTTACAACAATATGTTAGCAACGGTTTTTACAACCAATTTGGATTATTCCGAGTTGGAAGCGAAATACGGAGCAAGGATATTTGATAGATTTGAGGAACTTGTTGAAACGGTGCATTTTGCGGGTGAAAGTTTCCGAAGAAAAATTGTTCAACAGAAAATAGAATTTATATGAAAAAAATATACTTTAATGACACATACGGCTTGACACAAGCCGTTATAGAGGGTAAAAAAACTCAAATAAGAATACCTGTAAGGTTTCAAACGTTGAGTTTTTCTGACAGGATATTATGCTTAAATTCGGGCGGATATTTACACGAAGCGCATCAATCCTCCCCTTATTGTGTAGGGGATAGAGTTGCAATCGCTATGTCTTACAAAGACCTTATGCCTTATAAAAGTATAGGCGAATTTGCAAATATGATAGCAAATTATCAGGAAACAAAAGGGTGGGCAAATCGTATGTTCGCCAAAGCGGATTGTTTGCCGCAAATAATAATAACAAAAGTAGAAATAGAACGCCTACAAGATATTTCTCGGCAAGATATGTTTGCTGAGGGAATGGAAGAAACCGACAAGGGTTATATATTCCCTTATGCTGCCGATAAGGTGTATAGGACACCCATAGACGGAATAAAAACATTATACGCCGAACATTGGATATATAATCCTTGGGTGTTCAAGATAGAATTTTGTTACTTAGCGTTTCGGGATTTTCGTTGTGAATTGCGCGGTATTTACAAGCATATCAGAATTGATTTTTCCGAAAATTCAGACAAAACAACCCTTGAACAATGGTGCAAACTCAGGGAAAAATATAAAAAAACGGACGTGAACACGTTTGAAACTAACGCAAAATGGCTTTTAGATTCTCCAACAAACAGAAAATGTCAAATTGTGGTTTTGTCAATGGAAGACAAAGCCACTGCAACCGAATTAATAAACGAATATTTAAACATTTAAATAAATAATACAATATGAATAATTTTACAATACAAACAGATGATTTGAGATTCAAAGAAACCTCAGAATATGAAAATTTGACAGATATTGAATTTTTTTATCGGAGATTAAATTTAATCCCCGAAGCAACAAGAAAAAAACTGCGAGAGGGGGATTTGCAAGTATGCCCGTATAACTTCTATTCAGTCAAGGATTGTAGCAAAATGTCATCGCTTAATATATTTGACACCAAAGAGGCTGAATTAGGCATTACTAATATAGCAGTCGGCAGAATCCCCCCTGATACATTTTTCTTACTACGGAAAATACGACTGACGACATTTGAAAAAAACCCCGCAACGGCTAATTTAGTCGCCCAACAAAGTATTGATTGTGATGATAACACCGAGTTCGGAGAGTGGAACTTCGGTCAAGAAGGTACAACTTATGTTGAAAATTGTCCATTATCAATGTTTGATTTGGGCAATTTAACAATTACTAAAATGTTTTACCCTCAACGGTCTATCAAATTGCGGTTAGAATTTCCAAAACCGTTACCGCAAGGCTTGTGGATAAAAGGAGAACTTATAGGTGTAAGAACAATGAAGGCATAAAAATAAAATAAAAAAAATGGAAGAAAGCAAAAAAAATTTTATAACAAACCTGTATCGTGGAATGAGCGATACCCAACTCAGACAACTTTTGCCATTAAAAAGGGCAAAACGTACAGACCGTTTTACGAAGACGGCGCACGAGGAAATAATTGAAACCGTATTAAAAGAGAGAAAAAAATGAGTAAAGAAGACATTGAAAATCTTTTCGGCAAAGATGAGAATTTAATAAAGTTCCTGTGCCAATACTCTTTTGACAGCGATGGTAACTTACTTCCTCAGATAGTAAAAAAGCGGGAATTAGCCCGTTTTTATGGGAAAACCCCCCGTATGTTACGTAATGAACTACAAATATTTTTGTATCCGAAACCGAATGTATTACAATATTCTGTTGCTGAGGTTGCAAAAATATTGCAACACTTAGGTCGTATCACAATCTATGATGTTAAGAACGCTTACGAAACAATCACGGACGATATTCGCCGTGCAAAAAAAAATAATAGACTTAAAAACTTAATAAAATGAAAAAAATTGATTTAGGGCGGATAAAATATTTGTGTATCAAAAAAGATATAACACTAAAAGATTTATCGGAAGGCGTTGGTATTACGCAAACTAATTTTGCGAATATCTTTACAAAAACCTCAATTACAGTTGATAACCTTGCTAAAATAGCAGATTATTTCGGGGTTTCAATCGGTTACTTTTTTGGAGAAAAAAGCACCGAATTGCCGATTAGTGAATTAAAATTGCTATTAAGCGACCTACAACAAATAAAAACTGTTATTAATAACGCTCAAATTGGTATTGAACGAAACATAAATTATTTAGAAAGTCTATGAACACGCAAATAAAATTCTCAGCAGAAAAAAAGAATATTGTAGTCGGTGATATAGTTGAGCGGTGCGACCTGTTACCGGCTATTGTAACAAGAATAGAAAACGACAACGTAGATATGCTTTCGTTTTTAAGCAATCAGGAATGTTGTTGTAGTTTATCCCATTGCGGATTAAGAAAAATCACCAAAGAATTTGCTGCTATCCTTTTGAA
>JAEEXW010000176.1 GCA_016287995.1 Bacteroidales bacterium | reverse complement strand
GATATTATTTAGTTTAACTTCTTTTTTGACACTTTAAAGTTACTAAATATATCGCTAATTTCCTAATTTTCAGATAATTATTTTTGAATTATTTTTCGTCGAACTCACGTTATTTTACTTTTCTACTATCCAAAAACTGTCCTATTTTTATTTTTTCCCCGTTTTTAAATAAATATCGATCTGTAAATTCAATATCTCTATCGGACTCATTAGCCATTCTTTCGTAATTAGCGAGGGTGTTACCGCTATGTGCGTGGAGGCGATTGGCAGGGGCTAAAAGTTTTTGAAAACAGCGGCATAGATACCGAACTTTTCAAAAAACGGCGCAAACATCGGTGGCTCTCTGTCGGATTAAAAAAAATACATTTCGACACCGCTTTTGCCGACAAATATTTTGATTTATTCCGTCTTTAAAGTCCTAACCGGATTTTCGTTTGCGGCTTTAAGACTTGAAACCGTTACAACAATAAGCGTCAATAAAAGCGTTAAAACAAATGCCGCCGCAAAAATATACCAATTAACGGGACAATGATTTGCAAATTCCGACAGATATTTTTGAACCGCCAAAAATGCCACCGGCAAAGCCACCAAAAAACACACTCCCGTCAAAACCGCAAAACGCTTGTTGAAAAGCAACAAAATGTCTTTCATTGTCGCACCGCTGACTTTACGGATTCCGATTTCTTTTCTGCGTCTTTCGGTCTCAAACAAAACCACGCCAGTCAAACCCATCACCGTTATCAGAACAGCCGCAAAAGTAAACGCCGAAATCAAAGCCGCCAAATTCGTTTCGCCGGTGTAAATCTCTGAAATATAGCGGTCATAACTCTGAATTTCATAAAACGGACCGTCATATTCGGGGTCGGCTTCAAGCAAAGTCTGACGGACAAATTCCGAAGTTTTGGCGTATTCTGCACCCTCTTTTGTCCTGACATAAAGACAATGGCACGGATACGGGAAACTCCTGTTGTAAACCTGAAACGCAAATTCGCCCGACTGGTACTGCAACGGCTTGAAATACATATCGTTACAAAAACCGGCAACCTGTTTTCTGCCGCCTTCTCCCTCGCCTATTTGTGAATCCAAAGTCAAATTGAATTTTTTACGCGCCTTGTCGTTGAAAATCAAAAGCCGCTCGGAAGTTTTTGAGTCAGACTCCTGAAAATCACGCCCTTCTGAAACTTTTATGCCCATAAAATCCAAAAAATCCCACGACACATAAAGACATTGATACAAAATGTCTTCGCCGTTTAATTTTTCGCTGTAATTCATCTCCTCTTTTCCGCCCAACAAATATCCTGACCACGTAATATCCTGAATGTCTGTGTTTTGCAACAGTTTTTCGCGGATTACGTCCGTTTTTTCGGCGATTTTGGGCGTAACGTATGTGGTCAGCAGGTTGTCCTTATTGAACCCCAAGTCCTTGTCAAGCAGGAAACTGTTGTTTTTTTGGATAAACAACGTGCAAATAATCAGCACAATAGACGCGGTGAACTGAAATCCGGTTAAAACATATTTCGTAACAAAATTTCTGCCTTTTTGCGCCGTTATGCCTTTCAACGCCAAAGCCGGTTGAAGCCTTGTGATGTAAAACGCTGGATAAACACTTGACAAAACCGCCGCCGCAAACGCCAAACCTGCCGTTAACAGACTGACAGTCAGATTGTAGGAAAAATCCAAAGAATGTCCGATAATTTCGCCCAAATCAGCCGTCTGAACCCCTCTAACAATAAAAACCGCCGTCAAAACCGCCGCAAAAGTAAACACTGCCGCTTCAAAAATGAACGACAAAATCAGGTTTGCGCGACTACAACCGTGAATTTTTCTGATATTGACACTTTTGAGTTTTTGCGGAATCTGCGAAAAGAAAAAGTTGATATAATTAACATACGCAATCAGCATTATCATTATGGCAATCAGCAACATAGAGTAAACGATTTTTTTATCGGCGCGGTGTCCGAAACCTCCGATGTTGCTGCAAAACTGCAAGTCAGTCAACCTCTCAACTCCGGCAAGATACAATGCGGTTTCCTCGTCGATTTTTTCGTCAGTTAATTCGTCATCTCCCTTGGAAACGAAACTGCGAATCAGAGGTTTAATATTTTCAGCAAATTTTTCTTTGACGTTTTCTGTGCCGTCCTTGACCTTGAAATAATACACGTATCCCCACAAAAACATCTGGTCAATGTCCGCATCACCGATAAATTTGATGACGTCATATTCGGCAAACTCGGTGTTTTTGCTGAAATCATCAAACACGGCTGCGACCTCGTAAACAACTGAATCTCTGGGAGATGTTTTAAGCATCGAACCTATGTTTAGAGAGAATTTTTCGGCGGCTGAACGGCTGATTATAACTTTGCCCTCAGCGGAAAAATCTTCCGGCTTGCCTTCGCAAAAGTCAAAGCCGAAAATCTCCAAAATTTGCGGCGTACAGGAAGCGGTCTGCAAATGCAGGTTTTCCCACGCACCGTTTTTTTGAGCGAAAATCTCGCCTTTATAAGTCTGTCTGAAACAGCCGCCGCTTTCAATAAACGGCATCGTGTTTATGATTTTTTCGCCTAACGGTCTTGGAATCATGTTCATAGGCGAGTCATGAAAATCCAAAGCCGTTATGCTGACCTGATAAATATTTTGGCAGTCTTTTATGTCTTTGTTGAAATTGATTTCAAAACTCGTGCTGACCAAAATGATATAAAACGCCGCCACAGCCACGGCAATTCCCGCAATATTCAAAAGCGAAGATGCAGATAGCAAACTTTTGAACCTAAAATTTTTCATTATTACTTTGCTTATTAAACCGATAACAAAACTACATTCTGCGTGCCAAAGTTTTATATGCTTGATTTTATGAAGATTACAATCATAAGGATTAATAAAAGTGTAAAGAAATTTTACAATGGTGTAAAGTTTTTTTACAATTTGAGTAATTGAAAAAGTTTTTTTGCTTTTTTTAGAAAAAAACTCTTGCTTTTTTGTGATAAAACGTCTATTTTTGCAGTATAATTACAAATAAGTACATTTGCTCCACAAATTTATTAGGATTTTACTATGATTTTAGATTTTACTATATCGAATTTCAGGTCAATACGTGAACCACAAACGATTTCGTTTGAAGCGACTAAGGATACGCATCTTGAAGATTATTATGTAGTTAAAAAAGGTGATTACAGAATATTGAAAATGGCTGTAATTCTCGGTGCAAATGCCTCAGGTAAGAGCAATGTCATTAGGGCGTTTGATATGTTTCCTAAATTGATGCTTTATCCGTGCGAAAACAAGACATCCAAGATAGAGTATGACAATTTTGCCTTAGACAAAGCATCTGCAACAAGTGATTCTGTAATGATTGTTAATTTTCTTTGTGGTGAACAAAAATATCGTTATGAAGTGCATTTTAACAAAGAATTTATCACTTCGGAATCTTTGCAAAGGCATCCTTTTGGAGAACTTCGCCAACACAAGGTTTTTGAGAGGAATACAGATATACAATCAGGTGTTTCAACAATCAAGTGGGGAGACAAATTTCGTTCTAATGCTAATACTCGTGCCTTAAATGTCAATTTACTGCATAATCGGACGGTTTTTGGTGCATTTCAGAATAGTAATGTTGATATTCCGTGGATGAAAGAGATTCTAAAATGGTTGAAGGATTATATGTGTCAATATCCAAATCCCATGATATCGGTTTCACCTCTTTCTGATATGTTGCTCAAAGAATTTGTATCAGAGATGTTCGCCAATAATTATTTGGACAAAACCATTATGGCATCATTATTACAAAAAGCGGATATTGGAATATCTGATTTACTAATAGAAAAAGAGACCATAGATTATTCTTATTTTACGGTTTCAATGATTAACGATTTTGGATTATCTATATCTACCAATGAAAAAAATGCAATCCGACAAACCTTACATCAGAGTAATATGCCGCAAGGTGAACATAATAAAATCCGCTTTATACATAAAGGTAAGGATTGTCTTGTACCATTTGATTGGGAAAATGAATCCGGAGGAACAAGAAGATATTACGAACTTGCGGGCTTTTTATTAATGCTTGAAATGGAATCTCATTTTCTTGTAATTGACGAACTTGAATGTCGCCTTCATCCCGATTTATATACACATTTTATTACAACATTTTTGAATAATGCCAAGGAATCGCAGATAGTCTTCACAACTCATATGCGGGAATTTTTGGCGGATAAGGATATGTTCCGCGCTGACACAGTGTGGTTCACGGAAAAAAATGACGAAGGGGCAACAGAATTATATTCTTTGGCAGATTATCACAGTGATATTTTGCGCAACACTACAAACATTTACAATGCTTATCGTGCCGGACGTTTGGGTGCAATACCACGATTGGGCGATACATTTATTGAAAAACCTAATAACGTAACAAAAAATGGCAAGAACAACCAATAATAGAAAATCTAAAATATCTATTGCCCTTGTCGTTGATGGGAAGGATGAAAAATGGTATATGGCAAAAGTGAAAGAACATTATCCTTGTGCTGCTCTTAGCACCGTGAAGATAAAACCCGAATTACCAACGCACAAAAAAGTTCAGGAATTGTTTGACCTTGCAAAGTCAAAATTAAACGAGGAATATTCTTATGTAATATTGATTTTCGATTTGGACGAACCATTAAAAGACGCAAAAGAATTAGCAAAGTTCAACGAATTGTATCAAAAGTATTTGTTGGCAAAAGAAAACAAGTTGTCAGGACAGCAAAAGAAAAAATACGGTTGGATGAAAAATTTACTTTTAATCATCAACAACCCTTGTTTGGAATATTGGTATTTATTACATTTTAGCAAAACGACTAAGCATTATGCCGACTACGCAACATTATTTTCAGACCTCAAAAAAATTCCTGAATTGGCAAAATATGAGAAATCAGACGGATATTATAACAATCACCCTGATATATATGAACGTCTTGGCGGCGATAACGGACTAAAAACGGCACGCAAAAATGCCGTGCCGTTTGATAATACTATTTGTAATAGTCAGGGGTGTTCAGAAATGAATTTTATATTCGATTTCTTGGATAACCTTTCAAACTAATTTTTATTCCGACTTCAACGTTCTGACCGGATTTTCGTTTGCCGCCTTGAAAGATGCCGCCGTAACCGTTAAAGCGGTAAGAACAAGCGCACGGATTAACGCCGCACCAAAAACCCATACATAAACAGGACAATGGTATGTGAAGTTTGAAAGATATTTTACAACTACATAATACGCTATCGGACACGCAATTACAAAACTTATCAAAACCAACGCTGCAAACTTTTTGTTAAACAGCAGAAGTATCTCCTTCACCGTTGCGCCGTTGACTTTCCGTATTCCTATTTCCTTTCTGCGGCGTTCTGTCTCAAACAAAACCACGCCCAAAAGTCCCGTCAGCGCAATCAAAAGCACCGCAAACGTAAACAGCGTTACAAGCATCGCAAGGTTAGTCTCCTGAGTGTAATTGTACGCCGTCTCGCGGTCAAAAGTTATCACGTCGCGCTGCAAAGTCTCATAATCAGGGTCAAGTTCCGTCAGCGTTTCTTTGACAAAATCCACAACCAACGGCAAATTAGAACCCGCTTTTATGCGCAAGTAAAGTTGCTTTTGCGCCCGCCACGGGTTTGCACCCATAACGTAAAACGCAAACGGCTCTATTCCGTACTGCAACGGCTTGTAATTGAAGTCTTTACAAAAACCGGCAATGTCAGTCTCATCAATATGTCCGTGGACTTTTGTATCCAAAGTAAGACGGAAACGCTTCTTTGCCGTCTCGTTGAAAATAAAAACGCCGTTTTCACATTTTTCGTCGTTTTCCGTAAAATCCCTGCCTTCGGGAACTTCAACTCCCAAAAATCTCAAAAAATTCCACGAAACCGGATAACACTGAAAATCAATATATTTGCCGTCTAACTCTCTGCCCCAGCCCATACGCTGTTTGCCGATAATGTCGCCGTCAGCCCACGCAATATCCTCTATTGCAGTGTTTTGCATAAGTTTTTCGCGGACGGTTTCGCGGCTTGTCGCAATTTTGTCGGTTGTAACAGTACTCAGAAGGTTTTCCTTGTTGAAACCGAGTTCTTTGCTGAGCATGTAATCGTTGTTTTCTTTGATAAACGACGTGCTAATAATCAGCGCAACAGATGCCGTAAACTGAAACCCGATAAGAACATATCTCAGTTTTGACTTCGGATTGCTGTTAACAGTGCCTTTTAATGCCAAAGCCGGTTGAACTCCTGTTATAAATACCGCAGGATAAATACTTGTCAGCGCGGAAATTAACGTTACGCTAAAAAATGTCATAACAGCAATTTTTATGTTTTCTGTAAGAGCCAAATCCTTTCCGATAACCGCTCCGAAAGGCGATGCCGAAATGCCACGCACAATCAAATATGCCACACCAAGCGCGAAAAACGAGAAAACAACC
>JAEEXW010000175.1 GCA_016287995.1 Bacteroidales bacterium | reverse complement strand
CTTTTAAATGCAGAATAACATAATAACCATCATAGTCAACCGCATTATATATCGCCTTTCCGCTATTTTTGTCCCAAAAATGTGAAATCGCCTTTGTTGCGCCCCAAAAAATGTAACCACCGAAAATTAGCAAAAATCCGCCGAAAACACAATAATATACCATTTTGATTTTTGCTTTGCGTTTTTCTGCTGCTGTCAACTCGTCAGAACATTTTGCCGCATAGTTTTTAACATCGGGATACGTTTCAAAATCTTTTTGAATGGCATTGATTTTTTCACGGACAAATGCATTGTCGCCTTTGTGAATCAATTTGGCAAATTTTGCGTACAAAACAATTCCAAATATAAACAAAACCATTCCTACTGCCGCAAAACCGACAGACTCGTCGCCAGAGCCGTTAACAAAAAAATTAACTCCCAACATCAAGGAAAATACTATCATAAACAATGGTAAACCAATTCTCACCATTTCCGAAAAATTTTTCGGATACCTATTTTTATATTCTGCCAAAAGCGTTTCCAAATACGAGGACTCCGCTTTGAATTTCACTCTAATCGGATTCATAATAAAAAAATTCTAATAGATTGTGTAATAATATGCGCTGTCGGCAATTTCCTTCAACCTCTTGATATTGTAAGTTGATTTTTTGGAGAGAAAATCGCCGTAATAATGCCCCTTACCGAAGGTAAGTATTTTTTCATAGTTGTCATCGTTGTCATGATACAATATTTCTATCGGGTACATATCTTTTGCAACGGGCTTTTTGTTTTTATCCCAAAGAAATACCCTCAGTCTGCAAGTATCCGCATTGTTGTTTTTTTGACCGGTAGACACCAAGTTCAAAGCATCAACTCTTACTTTATAAGACAGCGTATCTCCTAATAAATCTTCAATATGTAGATCGAAATATACAACATCAAACGCCAAAGTTGCGTTACCGTTTGCCGAAATAAAATCGCTATAATAGTTTGCAACCGAATAATTAGGGAGCGGAAGAAGTTGTTTTGAAAATTCTGACATTTCATAAATGTCAAGATGTGTTTCGCGGTTTTGCTGAGCCCTTTCGTCAGTGGACGGTGCAAAATAGTAAAGCACCATAGGAATTGCCAATAAGCCCAAAACCAAAGCACTGAGTATACTGCGGTTGGTTGTGCGCTGTTTTTTTACTTTGGCAATTTCTGCGGCGTAATTATTCAGCAGTTGTTTTGCTTCGGGATTTTCGCCGTACAAAGTGTCAGTTTCGCGGGAATACATTTCGTGCGAATAAAGCGCGGAATAAAACTCATTGTCGGCAATTTCTACCGGCGAATCTTTTTTCGTCTTGTTTGTCATCAGCAATATGAACGAAGTCAAGAGCAATGAGGCCGATATACAGATATAGGAACTATA
Organism: Bacteroidales bacterium; assembly: GCA_016287995.1. Taxonomy (GTDB): domain Bacteria; phylum Bacteroidota; class Bacteroidia; order Bacteroidales; family UBA3824; genus UBA3824. The sequence goes on along the minus strand of JAEEXW010000175.1, from coordinate 5,063 downwards.
ACCGCCTATACAGTCAAGAATCAAAAACGCCGCCGCAAAATAAAACAGAATTATGTCAATTCTGAACATAAAAACTTTGAAAAACGTCGGTTTTGGAGCCGCTTTCAATTTGTTAATTGCCGTTTGAATGTTTTGGATAAGGTTCTTAACGTTCAACTCCGAATCCGCTTTTTCGTGCAGAATATATCCGCAATGTGTGCAGACGTTGCTGATTAAAGGAAACGGTGCGCCGCAGTCCGGACATTTTGTAATGTTTTGACGTTCTTGTTCTGTTTTGAGGTTTTCACGGCGGATAATCTGCATTTCTTCGCCGGAGATGTTTTTGTAACCTGTTTGGACGTTTCCTGCCGTGAGCATTGTGCCGCAAAACTGACATTGGTTGGAAATAAGCGGAATTTGTGCACCGCAAGTAGGGCATTGTTTGAGTTCTTCTTTGGTGTAAGATTTCAAACGTTGCTGCAAAGCGTTGTCGATGTATTGATTGACTTCGCTTTCTGAGATTCCTTCTTTTAACGCTGCCTTAACGATTGTCTGCCTTTCAACAAAGGTTAACACTCTGTCTTTCAATGCTTCGGCGGTAAGTAATATTATTTTTTTAGATATTGGCATAATTGAAAATTTTTATTCTCAAAAATACTACATAAATTAAGTCTTTATTGTTTTTCAAAACTATCACCGTTCCATTTGTAAATTGCGCTTTGCATAAATTCCAAATCGTCTTCGCCCCATTGTTCGCAGCCGTTGCCTTCCATGCTGACACTTAAACTGCCGAACTCATCAACGCTGTAAATAAGAAAGTCTTTCGGGCGGCTATTGTACTGTTTTGTAATTTCCTCCGCCTTAGAAGGGTTTTCTTGACATTTTTCAGCACTAAGAAGTTCCTCGGCTTTTGGTAATGGCAAAACGTTATCTACTTTTGTGAGTTTAGAGGCTTTGTAAGTGTAAGTTTCGTTTTTCCAACTCATTGACGCTTCACACTGCGAATTGTAATCGGCAAGAGCCATATAACCGCCGTCTTTCAGCGGAAAAGCGTAATAATTGTTATTATTTTCGCAATAAGATTCCACAATTTGGTAAGAGTCAAGTTTGTGATAAAAAGGCTTGTCCGGGTTTGCTGGAAGTGTTTTTACAAACTCTGTCAAAGCATCGTAAGGTACAAATTTTTCGCCGTTCCATTTATACGATGACCAATTATCATAGCGTATAATATCACTAAAACTATCTTTCCATTCTTTATCGTCGTACAAAGGCTGGATTTCAACGCGGACAATCGGCTCGGTATCAGAAAAAATATAATGCAAAAATTTGCTGGTATACTTGTTGTAAAGTTCTTTTAGACTATTAACATCAGCCTCGTGTCCCGCAGTTTTTGACTCGTCAATTAGCAAACTGACATCGGGAACTGGCAAAGCATTTTCTGCATTATGCAATTCTTTGTTTTGAAAAGAGAATGCTTTGCTCCAATTGGTCATCGAACCGTATTCTGCCGAATCAATGCGCTTGTAAATAGTTGTGTAACCGCCATTTTTTTGAGGATAAGCGTAGTAATAATTGCCACAATAAACGTAATTTTCATTGTTGTCAACATCTGCTAAATAATACACCGGCTTATCGGGATTGTCCGAAAGTTTTTTTACGAAATTCATAAAAGTTTCGGGAACGTTTATCTCTTCCTTGACTTCTTTGTTTTCAGTAACTTCCTCATTTTTTGAGGGGTTATCTGCTGTTAAGTTTTCCGCAGGTTTAGCGTTTTCGTTTGTTTTAGTATTCTGACTTCCCCCGCACGAAAACAATGTCAATGCCGAAAGGGAAAGGATAAAAAATTGTCTTTTCATAATTAACTGATTTGCTGGTTTAACAAATTATTTTTTGGGGTCAATATTTGTACGGAGATATTTTTCGGTGATTGTGTATTGCCAATCACTACTGATTTCTTCTTCTTCAAACTCACCTTGTTGATGCAATTTTACCGCCTTTTTCACAATACCGTCTTCGAAAGAATAGTTGATTTTGTAATCGTCGGTCAAGTCGTTTGCGATTGTAATCTCTGAATAAGTCAAATGGTCTTGCTCATCGCGTTTTTCTGTTTTCCACTTGTCAATAACGCTGAAATCGTATATCGGTCCAAATTGACGGCACAAAATGTCGTTTTTACTTTCGGCATATTCGCGCATCGAAGTAATTGATTTCGGGTCAAGGTTTTTAACCTCTTTGTCAGCCTCAAAAGTAAAGCCGATATTTTCACCGGTTATTTTGTTAAAAATGCTGACATCTTTTTGAAAAATCAAATCTTTCTTTTCTTCAACAAGATTAGAATAAACCTCTTTCATTTCTACGGAATCAATTTTTTCGCCGTTATAATGTATTTTAAACATTCTGATATAACCTTCATAGTCGAATTGACCCGTTAAACAGCCGTATTCAATAATTCTGTCCTCTCCGTCATAGCGGCAATATTCGCAAAGTCCTGCTAAATCGCCGTCTCTTGTTATCAAAACCGGCTTTGAATAGTCAATGAATTTTCCGTTTAAATTGTCAACCGAATAAGGCTCAGGAGGTTGAGGCTTTTCAGCGGGTTTTTCAACGGTTTTTACGGAATCGGCACTTTTCGTGTTTCCCGCGGTTGAATTTTGATTTTGTTTATGACTTCCCCCGCACGAAAACAATGTCAATGCCGAAAGGGAAAAAATTAAAAAGTGTTTTTTCATATTTTTTTATAATTTTTATTTTTGTTCGATAAATTTTCCGTCGTTAAAAATATAATTAACTTCTGATGTTTCTTCATCGGGAATGTCAAGGTCGTCAATGTTTGAAGCGTCTTCGTTGAGTTGCGATTCGTAACTTCTATCTTGTGAAGTTTCCTTGATGTAAATTTTGTACGTTCCGTTTTTTTGTTTATTGATTGTGATGTATGTATCAGCGTTGTAACTGCCTGGTGCTTCATAAATGCCGTAAGCCGACCAACCTTCGTCGTTTTCTCCATTTTGCAATGCTTTGCCGTAATAACCTTCATAATCGCACAATACCCAGTGCATCATTTCGGCATCCTGCATTCTGCGGAAAATTCCGTAGGCAAGCATATCTTCTGTCGCTAAACCTGCACCGTCTTCAAAAGTTTCAAACAAATAATCGAGCATATTCCATTTTAGAGGAATCCAACCGAATTTCAAAGACGGCTGTTTTGGCATAGTTTCGGTAACTGACGTTTTGGCAGTGCCCTCGCCGGAGGTTTTAATCATTTTGCCGGTTGAAAAATTGTACGAATAGTCGTAATGTTCGGATTTGTGTCGGTCTTTTTTGCCGCCGATGAGAACAAGTCCGCCGTTTTGAAAGCGGAACAAAAATACGTCGCTGTTACCGTCAAAATCCTTCTGAATCCTTAAAACGCCTTTGTCGTTGATTGTGATTTTTGCCTCCTGAGGCATTGACAAATCATAGTCGCTAAAAAGCGAATAACTGCCGTCAGCCTTTCCAAAATAAAACGCACAACCATGATATTCTGTGCTGATTACCAAATCTTTAACGCCGTCTTTGTTGATGTCGCCTTCAACTTTGGCTGTAATTGGTTCTGAGCAGAGTTCCGTTAAAGTTTTGCCCGAGGATTTAAAAGTCTGGGCGTTTAAAAAGTTTCCCTCGCACATTATCAACGTGGAAAAGGAAATAATTAATAAATGTTTTTTCATTTGTCTATATGATTTAAAAATTGTTGTTATTCTTTTTTAAATTCTGCCTATTAGAGCATAATATGTCTAATCCCTATTCAAAAGTTGCGGTGCGAAAATTATCACGCATAATGCTCCTAAACCGAAGATTATCATGCCGATAATAAGACCTAATTTGAAATGGGATTCGTAGCTGGAACTTTGTGAAATATTATCGCAGTCTACAAGCATAAAATTGTTGCCGTTGTCAAAAACATTGAAATCAGCCATGCCGCCGCCAAGAATTGCTGCAAACGTTGCTTTGTCGTCTTTTTGCATAAAAGTCAGCGTAAAACTTGATTCAAATTCTTTTCTGTATTGACCTAATTGTTTCAAAGTTTGTTGCGTTCTTACATTGAAACGTTCGGGAAGTTCTTTGATAATGTTTTCAAGACTATCCAAATTCATTGTCCATTGCGGATAATAATACATATTGTGCTGAACATGACCGAGTTTTTTAGGATTGACATTTTCAGGCGTGAGGTTTTCCCAATATTTTTTCGACGAAAATGCAAAATTCAGAGAATCAGCGTTTTTGATTTCGATTGTGTCGTTAAAAGCAAACTTTCCAACAACAGAAAATAGCGGATGGTCTTCTGTTGTTTCCACTTTGTTTTTGCCGTGTCCTCTTGTCGTTAATATTTGATGGTGAATGTCAATCGCCATATAATCCCCCCTCAAAAGGTCGAAAATTGTGTCTTTGACGGTAGAGCCGTAGTTGAATTTATAGTTTTTGATAAGGTAGGGGCGTGGCTCACCATTAAGAGCCGACATAATTTCACTATCGGAGGAGATTACCGTTAAAGAATCTACTCTTTGTTGCCAAATTTCTTGTGGAGAGGGTTCATTGAACATTTTAAGGAACCACCATCCCAAAATAAATGCCGGAATCATTCCCGCAGCAACAAGCAAACGCGGCAAGATTTGTTCTTTAAAGTCAATTTCATCAAACATTTGTATAAAATTTTTTGTGTGCAAAGATAAAATAATAAATTTGCTAAGATATATATTTTTTAAAAAAATTAAATACAAAAATCATTACATTTGGTTGTTATACATAATCATCGTATCTTTGCCACAAAATAAACATAAAGTATGGACACAAAACCTCGTTACTATTACCTTGACAATCTGAAAGTTGCACTGACGGTGCTTGTTATCTTCCACCACGGCGGCATTGCATACGGCGATGGCGGCGGATGGGCTTACACTCCAAGTAACAGCGCAGAATATATGCCGTGGATTTGGCATTTTTTCAGCACCAACGCGGCGTTCTTTATGGGGCTGTTTTTTATGATTTCGGGATATTTTGTGCCGAAGAGTTATGACCGTCAGGGATTTGGCACTTTTATCGGCAAAAAG
>JAEEXW010000174.1 GCA_016287995.1 Bacteroidales bacterium | reverse complement strand
AGTAATTTCAACCCTTGAACGTCCGATTCCATATTTTTCGTTACGAAAAAACATTATCGTATCGCCCGAAAGTTTGTGTTCTTTGCTGATTAAAAAACTTTTTTTTGTAAGTTGACACTCGTCTTTTATGTGATTGTACCAGCCCCGCTCCGAATATAAGTAGTTGCTGTCGCCTATGATTTCGGTAGGTCCGAGAAAAGTTGAAATTTTTGTTTTGATATTATGCGTTAGCGTGTCAGAATGCATTACGTACTTCGGATTGTGGACAACAACATCTTTGTTGTAGACCAAATCGTTAGTCTTCGGATAAAAATAGCCGAGTTCTGAAACTAACGTATCTTCTCCCGTAAAAGTGGTTCCGCCGTTGAAATAGTTAGCGTAGTTTTTAGCCATGTCGTAATCGATGTTGTCTGTTAGCATCGTCATGGAATCTTTTACCATTTTAACGTTTTCCCTCAGGCGGGCAAACCTTGTTGCCCCGTCATAGTCCAAAGAGTCGCCCCAAAGGTGAACGGTATCCGTTTGCTCTACAAGTCTATACATGTGAACCCTTCCATAAGCACGGAATTTGTTTTCTTTGGAATTATAAAGTGCTGAATCGCAATACATTGAAGCACTGTCATGATAAAATTGAACGTCGCCTTTCAAAACTTTTACGTCCGCACCGTGATACTCGTCAACTTCCAAAGTGTTGGAATTAACGATTTCGATTTTGCGACCGCCTGTTTTTGTCGTGTCCTGATTTTGGGCTTCAACTGCCTGAAAAACACAAAGCAGCAATATAAATAAAAATAAGGTTTTCTTCACTGTTGATAGAATATTTTTCGGGTGCAAAGTTATAAAAAACAAGTCAATGGCAGTAAAAAAAATAAAAATAATTTTCCAATAAAAAACCGGCGGACTAAAAAATCAATCCGCCGGTAAAAAAAATAAATAAAACTAATTTTCAAAGCGTATATCCTTAATTGTTGCTTTAAGGTTGCCCATTGTCCAAAAACCTGCAAAATAAATATGCGAAGGATCTATTTTTTTTCCGTCCTTATCTTTCATATCCGACAAGTCTATCTTAACGACATTACTATCGCCAAAACGGAAAATAGCAGGCTCAGTCCAATAACTATCCTTGTCATAAAGTCTGAATGAAAAATCGTATGACCCTAAAACCTCACAGCCCGGCTCCATTTCTACAATCAAATATTTATATGACGAAATGTCTGCACCGGAATCAAATTTCCAACCTGCAAAGCCATATTGTCCTGTTGTAAAAGTCTTAGTTTCAACATCAAAACTACCTTTCTCCCAAATATTCGGATTGAAAGTAGCAAAATCAAAAACTCCCACTACATTAACTTTTAGTTCGTTAGAAAAATCTCCGTATTTGACAGTGATTGTAGCCTCACCACATGTTTCAGCGGAGAATTGTCCATTCAACAAATCCTTAACAATAGCATTGTCAGAAATTTCAAAAGTCAAATCATCGGTAGTCGCAATTTTGTAACCGTCTTCGTATTTGAGTTTTACAGTTATTCTGAAAGTTGCACCCTGCATTACGGCACTTGAAGCAGAGGCTTCAATTCCAACCACTTTTCCGTGGCTAACTTCACCACCGGCATACTCTTTATACCAGTTGTAAGCCGCAACTACGCAACCCTCAGGGTCTTCCAAAAAGCCTTTTGTAGCAGCATCTACATCGTTATGATTTTTATATTTAGCAATAAGATGCGGCGAAGTAAAAATCATCCAACTTACGTTTCCGTACTCGTCTGCAATTTTCTTGAAAGGTTCACCAAAAGCCGTTGTCGTAGAACTTCCCCATGCAACGTGGTGATTGTCATTATACTCATGCGGCGACCAGTCCATTTCGGTTACGATTATCGGTGCAAAATTTGCCACACAACCTACGTTTTCAGCCCAACCTGCACGGAATTTTTCCTCGTTTCCGTCAAGAGGAGTATTAAATTCTTCTGCACTTACCTGAGCCGGCGAACCATACCAACCCGGATAACAGTGAACCGCATAACCTATATTCTTGCCTTGAATCGGATACGTAGCAAACGGTTTATAATTCTGCTGATACGCCAAACCCGGAACCCAACAAACATTTTCACAATTTGTACGAATAAGATCTACAACATCTTGAAAATATTTGCTGTATTTTTCATCTCCGCCGGAAAATCTCACAGGTTCGTTAGCGAGTTCAAACATAACATACGGATTATTTTTAAGATACGGATGAGATGAAACTATACCCCAAACTTTGAACAGATACTTTTGATAATCATCACCGTATTTTAATTCTCCATCGCCGCAAACTCCCGGAGGACGCATTACAACAGCCAATTTATAATTGTTAATACAAAATTTAGTCATCGGAACAAAAACCTCGTCCAAATATTTAATGAATTTAGCCTCATCAAAATAAATATGCGACTGATGTTCTCCAAATCCATTAGGACGGTTAGAGGTTGTCCAATGCGGGTCCATGTGAAGACGTATCCAAGTCATCTCCCAGCCGTCGTTCATAATCTGTTTAATCAAACCCTGATTATATTTCAAACAGCCTTCAACATCTTCACCATTCCATTTTGTACCTTGCTCGTTGAACCACGGGCTGTAAGTTTGACCAAAGCCATGAAGGTTAACCGTATTGCCGTTTATGTCTTTCAAGAATCTGCCTTCAACATGAAAACCTTGATATTCTCCGCCTTTTGGCGTAATTCCCATAAGCCTTAACATCTTGTCGGCATATCGTTTTCCGATGATTCTATAACCCTCGGCCGAGAAATGAAAACCGTCATTTCCGTTACCTTTGCAACCCTCAGACGAAATAACATACGAAGTTGGAATTACATTAGGAAGTTTTGCAATAACATTGTTGTGTCCCCAGCAAATGCCGCCTTCCTGCTCTCTTAACATCTCTCCTACCAAAAGAGGACAGTTTTCTGCCTGCAAATTCAAATCGGCTAAAAGATCGTTATAAATCTTTTTAACCGTTTCAGGCCAAGTAGGGTCGGTGTTGTTGGTTTCGCCCTGATGAAGCAAAATACCTTTGATAACACCACTTTTTTGAGCCGCTTTGGCAGCCTCTACCAAAATTTTGTAAGGATTATTGTCGTACTCGTTCAAGTAGCCTTTGTACCAATCAGCATGGTCTGATTTGTTGCAGTAAGCCTCGCATTTGTCTTTTTCAAACGCTTCAATAGACGCACCACCGATTGCCACCATAACAATACCGATTCTTTCGTCAGAAGGCATATTTTCAAGCATTGTTCTGCCAAAATAGTCAGCCGGAGTAAGACCTGTGGTATAACGTGCCAAAGGCGGCTCGGCTTTGCGCCAAGAATAACGCGCCTGACCGTAATGCTCTACATCACTTTTGGCGACAATCATATTTTTCATTCTGTCAGGAACACCTTTTTTGTCTTGGTCCTCAACAGCAGCGTTACCTTCCATGTTAGACTGTCCGAAACAAAGGAAAATCGACATTTTCCCGTCTGCCACCGGATTAACATTAGAGGTATCATTATTGTTTTTTGTTGTGTCTTCCGAAGGAAAAACTATCGGATTTGACGGTGTGCTTTCTTCCTTATGACAAGCAAACATAGCAAACAACGCTACAAAAAACGACAATATAAAAACATTTTTCTTCATTACTTTTTTTGTTTTCAATTTGTTTTAAAAAAAAATCTATTCAACACCGGCATGACCTTCTGCAAAGCCGTTGAACACCACTTTGCGTTCTTTAAAGCCTTCCGTCCAAATACCTACGGGTTCGCCGCCTCTCCAACCTGATTGCGCAGGAGCATCGGTTAAACACCACTGACAAATACCGTATTGCTGAGCAGGCGGTACGATTTCAAAGTATTTTTTTATGATAAACTTGTAGAAATCAGCCATTTTTTGATGTTCCTCAGCCGTCAACTGCGAAGTCGTGAGATTTTTTCCGCCCCATTTATCGTTACCGCGTTTATAACCCATATCAAGTTCGGAAACACGAACAAGTTTTCCGCTGCCTGCCATTATCTGAAACATTTTTACGATATGATCTTCCATACTCTTTTGAATATCAGGATTTTCATAACAAGTAATGTGCATTTGTGTTCCGATACCGTCAATTTTTGTAACGCCGTCGGCTTCCCATCTTTTAACCCATTCAACCATGGATTTTACTTTTCCGTTGTCGTCCCAATCACTTTCAAGGTTATAATCGTTGATAAAAAGTTTCAAATCGCTTGCGTTGCCTTTGAAATGTTTTCTTGCCGAGGCAACAGCCGTGCGGACATATTCAAGGTCGCCCATAAAAGCCTGCCAATAAAACACTCCCGAAGATACGTTAGTAGGGTCAGCGTTGTTGTTGTTTTTGTAGTTTTGAAGGTCGTAAAGGCCATCGCCGTCGCCGTCGCCGCCCGAAAGAGGCTCGTTACAAACGTCCCATGCCGTAACAAAACCATCTGTGGCTTCCATCATACCTTTAATCCAGTTCTCCATAGCCCAAGCCAAAGTGTCGCGTTTTTCCTTATCGGTAAGCGCAACTTTTTTATCGCTACCCAAATGCGTGATTTTAAGGCTTTCAACCCAAATATCACCGACAAAATTACCGGACTGCAACATTACGTGTCCGCTGCCTTCTTTAAGTTCGTTGATATGGAAAACTACATCTTGCCAAGAATCTGAAACACTGATTTTACCGTTATTGTTAGTTCCCCAACCGCCAACAACAAGCGTAATATCCGCAGACTCAGAGGCTTTTATTCTGAGCGTTATGTCGTACGTACCGCCAACTTCTGTCGGAATATTATCGGCGATAACATACTGAACAGAATAAAACTGTTTTGACTCTTTATTGTTTTTGATATGAACGCCGGCAGCCTCAGTAGAAATAGAAAAATCAACATTGTTATCAGCATTTTGAAACTCTCCGTGCCAATAATTCCAAGACGAAAGACCTTTGTAATTTTGCTCCAAATCCGTAATTTCAACAAGTTTTGCATCAGGGTCTTGAACGGTTTTGTCTTTCATCAACGACAATAAATAAGCAGGCTGCTGCTGAGAATGCCAAGCCAAAGTATGACCATAAATTGTCAGACCAGCCGCCTTAGCATCTTCAACAAAGGTTTTTACCCGGTCAAAATTCATCTGACCGCTGCCGTTAACGCATGAAGCGTATTTCATAGCGTTACCCGCAACAATCTCGTCAAAGTTAGCAGCAACAATATCCCTTATACCGTTTCTATTGTTATGAAACTCTCCGACATCAAGCGCACCACTGAGTTTGTAATTTGGATACTTAACCCTATCGACGAAAGATTTCAGAGTGGAATTTTCGTTGATCTCAATCGTTTTTTTAGAATCGTCCGGCTTTGGAGGTTCAGGATTCGGTTTAACTTGCGTTGTATCAACATTTGAATTAGTTGTAGTGTCACCACCGAAATTTATCGGCTTAACAGAAGATGAATCATCTTTGCCACATGAATAAAATGAAACTCCTGCTGCCAAAAGCAACAACATAAAATCTTTTTTTTTCATTTTTTTATCTTTTTATAGGTAAGAATATAACGCGAATTTAAATATATTTGAAAAAATATCAAAATAAAAATGTCCGGCGTTAAAGCATGTTGTAATTTTCAACAGCCAAACACCGGACATATATTAATGCAAAGTTTCAACTAACTTTGGATTTCTATTTTCCGCTCAAACCGTTAGCAAAACCGCTGTACGCTTGTTTACGCAAGAATTTGTCTGTCCAAAGTCCTTTCGGAGAATCGCCTTCGTCAGTCAACGACCACTGACAAATACCATATTGCTGTGCAGAAGGTACATTTGCCAAATAAGCCTTGATAACGTTTTTATAAAAATCTCCGATAGCCACATCGCAATTCTTTGCTGCATAATCAGCACTGCTAACTTTTACAACAGAACCCGAATTATCAGTATAAACAACGTCAAGTTCAGAAACTCTTACGAGTTTACCGGTTGCAGCCAAAGTCTGGAACATTGTAGCAAGATTAGAAAGTGTGGTTTCGTTTTCGGTTGCATTTTCAGAGCAAGTCAAATGCAACTGAACGCCTACACCGTCAATCTTAACAGTGTCGTTTTCCCATTTGCCAAGCCATTTTACAAGGCTTTCGCATTTTTTAGGATCGGTATCAAGACCGTACTCGTTAACAAAAAGTTTCAACTCGCCTGCACTACCTTTGAAATTTCTGCGTGCTGCTGAAACAGCGTAACGTACATAATCTACATCACCGAGATAGTCTTGCCAGAAGAATACATCGTTGTATGCTTTCTTAGTATTCGGTTTTTCCGTGCTTTGAAGTCCGTATATACCGTCTTTCTGTACCTCACCGTCTGAAATAGGATCAGAAACTACGTCCCAAGCCTTTACATAACCGGCAGTATTAGTCATCATACCGCTTACCCAGTTTTCCATTACAGATTTAAGAATAGTAGCCTTTTCCTCTGCTGAAATTTCTCCTGCGGGAATTTTCTGTT
>JAEEXW010000173.1 GCA_016287995.1 Bacteroidales bacterium | reverse complement strand
CTCCAACTTCTTCTTCTTCTTCTTCGGTTTTGGGTACAACTGCGATTGAAGCAATCGAATCTTTCTTCTTTGTGTTGAGTTCGATTAACTTAACGCCTTGTGTCAACCTTGCCGCCGTCCTGATGTTTTCCGCTTTGAGCCTTATTGTTATACCCGATTTGTTGATAATCATCAAGTCGTCGTTGTCGGTGATTTTGTCTATTGCTATCAACTCGCCGGTTTTTTCGGTGATGTTAATAGTTTTAACACCCTTACCACCGCGTGAAGTGATTCGGTAATCTTCAAGTTTTGAACGTTTTCCGTAACCGTTTTCTGACACAACCAAAATGTCGCCGTCAGAGCCGTCAGCATTTGCTACAACCATGCCGATAACCTCATCGCCTTCTGGAACTGTTATACCGCGAACGCCCGTACCTGTTCTGCCGATAGGTCTTGCGTCTGTCTCGTTGAAGCGGACTGCTTTTCCGCCGCGGATTCCGATTAAAATATCGTTGGTTCCGTCGGTGAGTTTTGCCTCCAAAAGCGTGTCGCCTTCGCGGACGTTGATTGCGTTGATACCGTTGGTTCTCGGTCTCGAATATTCTGAAAGCGGCGTTTTCTTAACGACACCTTTCTTGGTACACATTATAATATAGTGTGAATTTACGTATTCGGGGTCAGTAATAGACTTAACATTGATGTACGCTTTTACGCTGTCGTCGCTTTCGATGTTCAAGACATTTTGAATAGCGCGACCCTTTGAAGTCTTGTTGCCTTCCGGAATTTCGTAAACTTTGAGCCAGAAACATTTGCCTTTTTCGGTGAAAAACAACATCGTGTTGTGATTGGTTGCCGAGAAAATGTGGCTGATAAAGTCTTCGTCGCGGGTTGTAGAGCCTTTTGAACCTTTTCCTCCCCTATTTTGGGTCTTAAATTCAGCCAAAGGTGTACGTTTTATGTAGCCGAGTTTTGAAATTGTTATCACCACGTCCTCGTCAGCATAAAAATCTTCGGGGTTGAAGTCCTCAGAAGCGGTGTATTCGATTTGAGTTTTTCTCTCGTCGTGATACTTGTCTTTTATCTGCAACAACTCGTCTTTTACGACTTCCATCTGTTTTGCAACGCTGCCGATAACTTCGTTTAAGTAGTCGATATATTTCATAATATCGTCGTACTCTTGTTTTACTTTTTCACGCTCCAAGCCGGTGAGTTTTTGAAGTCTCATTTCAAGGATTGCCCTTGCCTGAGCGTCGGAAAGTCCGAATTTTTCCATCAAACCAACTCTTGCTTCATCGGGTGTTCTTGAAGCACGAATCAAAGCGATAACTTCGTCCAAATGGTCAAGCGCAATTAACAAACCTTCCAAGATATGAGCGCGTTTTTGAGCCTGGGCAAGTTCGTATTTGCTGCGCCTTACGACTACTTCCTGACGGTGCTTAACGAAACATACGATTAACTCTTTTAAGTTAAGGAGTTTCGGTCTACCGTTTACAAGGGCGATGTTGTTGACACTGAAAGTTGTCTGAAACTGCGTGAGTTTGAACAATTTGTTAACAACGACATTAGGAATTGCACCGTTTTTCAAAGTTACAACAACTCTCATACCTTTGCGGTCGGATTCGTCGTTAGCATGAACGATGTCTTCGATTTTTTTGTCGTTAACAAGTTCGGCGATTTTGCTGATTTGTTCCGCCTTGTTTACCATATACGGAATTTCGTCGAAAATAATCTGCGGTTTGCCGCTGTGAGTGGTTTCGATATGGTATTTTGAGCGGATAACAAGTCTGCCGCGTCCGGTCAAATAAGCGTCTTTAACACCTTGATAACCATAGATTATGCCGCCTGACGGAAAATCCGGGGCTTTGATAATCGGGATTAATTCTTCGATAGAGATGTCGTTGTTATCAATATAAGCAACGATAGCATCGATGGTGTCAGAAAGGTTGTGCGGAGCCATGTTTGTAGCCATTCCGACAGCGATTCCTGACGCGCCGTTAACAAGCAAAAGCGGTATTCTTGTCGGCAAAACGACGGGTTCTTTGAGTGATTCGTCAAAGTTTGGTACAAAATCCACTGCGTCTTTATCGAGGTCGATAAGTGTATCTTCGGCAATTTTTTTGAGTCTTGCCTCGGTGTAACGCATTGCAGCGGGCGGGTCGCCGTCCACCGAACCAAAGTTACCTTGACCGTCAACAAGGGGATACCTCATAACCCAGTCCTGAGCAAGCCTTACCATTGTGAAATAAACCGAAGAGTCGCCGTGCGGGTGGAATTTACCCATAACCTCACCGACGATTCTGGCGGATTTTTTAGTCGGACGGTTTGCGAAAACGCCCATTTCGTTCATACCGAAAAGCACCCTGCGGTGAACGGGTTTTAATCCGTCCCTGACATCGGGCAATGCTCTTGACACGATAACCGACATTGAATAGTCGATATACGCGCTTCGCATCTCTTTGTCTATGTTTACTTTAACGATTCTTTCGTTAATCTCGTTAGTTTCGTTTGTCTCTTCTGACATTTTTACAATTAAATTTTATCTTTCTGTATAACTCTGCAAAGGTACGGAGTTTTTATGAAAATACAAAAAAATAAGGGGATTTTTTAAGGAAAAAATGTTGCGGCATTTTATTCCAAAAAAATGATACAATTATGAAAAATAATTATATATTTGCGGTGTAAAAATTTTGAATACGATTGTATTTAAAAAAAAATGTCCCACGGAGTACGCGGGACTAAGAAAATCTTCGGCTTATAGCCTTATTGTGATTTGTCTTTCAAGTGCAAAGATAAACACAATTTTTTTAACTAACAACATAAAATTAAAAAAAAGTGGAAAAAATTTTAGGTTTAGATTTGGGAACTAACTCCATAGGGTTGACATTGAGAAATGTATCCGACAAAGGAATTGAAATATCACAACAATTAGAGATGTTCAGTTCTATAATTTTCCCTTGCGGTGTCGGTAACGGCAAAACAGGTGAATTTTCATACGCTGCTGAAAGAACAAAAAAACGGACTGTCAGAAGATTGTTCCAAGCGAGGAAATATAGAATATGGGCAACATTGGAACTTCTTATAAATAACGGTTATTGTCCGCTTTCAATCGAAGACCTTGATAAATGGAGAAAATATGATAAAGCCAAAGGTTTGAAAAGAGAATATCCGGTAAACAACGAAAAATTTGAACAATGGGTTCGACTTGATTTTAATGGCGACGGCGTTGCGGATTATTCAAGTCCTTATGAGTTGAGGAACGAACTTATGACCAACCAACTTGATTTCAATAACGAAACAGACCGTTTTAAATTAGGCAGGGCTTTGTATCATATAGCGCAAAGACGTGGTTTTAAAAGCAGTAAAGGCGAAACTCTTAAAGAACAAGTTGAAAACGAAAAAGATAAAGAAAGTTTTGAAGATGTTGATTTTTCCGAGGCGTTAAAAAAATCAGAGGAGAAAAAAGCGTCAGCATTAAAAAAATATATGGACGAAAACAATTTTCTCACTGTTGGTTGTGCGTTTTATCATTTACAACAAAGCGGAATTCGTGTACGCAATAGTAATTTTCAGGCTGTTAGGTCGCAATATAAAGATGAAATAAAACAAATATTCGAGTTTCAAAACGGACTTGACACTGAAAGCGAATTTTACAAGCACCTCGTGAGCGAAAAAAAAAGCGAAGGAACAATCTTTTACAAACGTCCCTTGCGCTCTCAAAAAGGGTCTGTCGGAAAATGTGTTTTGGAATCTGACAAAAACCGTTGTCCCGTAAGCCATCCTGATTTTGAAAAATTCAGAGCATGGTGTTTTATAAATACAATCAAATTTGGCAAAGACAACAGCGAAACACTTACGTTAGAGCAAAAGCAAAAACTTTTTGCTGACAAATTTATGCGCACTTGCCGTGATTTCAAGTTTTCAGAAATTCGGGAATGGATAGAGGATAAAACAGGGGAAAAACTAAATTACAACAATAAAACAATTAATTATAAAGACCGCACAAACGTTTCCGGCTGTCCAGTATCGGGACGATTGAAAAATCTTTTCGGCAACGATTGGAGAAATTGGAAATATAATAGTAGTGAAGAGAAAGTCAACAAAAAAAACGGCGAAGTAAAGAAAATAAGTTACGATATTTTTGATATTTGGCATATTTGTTTTTCTTTTGAGGACGTTGAATATGTTTCTGAATTTGCAGAAAAGAAACTACATTTTGACACAAAACAAACCGACCAACTGATAAAAATTTTCGGTACTATTCAACAAGGCTATGCAATGCTGTGTTTGAAAGCAATCAGAAGTATTAACAGATTTCTTGAAAAAGGTTTGCTCTACTCTGATTCCGTCTTGTTGGCAAAATTGCCTGAAATATTCGGGGAAGAAAAATGGACAGAAATAGAGAACGAGGTTACAAGCAAGATTGGCTTTTTAACGGATAAAAATCGCTTGACAAAACGCGTTTACAATATCGTTAATTCGCTTATTGCTGATTATAAATCGTTAGAAATTGAAGAACAGTTTGCACGAAAAAATACAGAATACAAACTTACTTGCAGCGACAAGCAACAAGTATTACAAAAAATTGTCGATAATTTCGGACAGCACATATGGAACAATCAAACTGATGCCGATAAAAAATCAATTGTTGCGGAAGTTGAAAAATTGTATCAAGATTTTTTTGCATCTTCACAAAGAGACTATTATAAATTACCCAAACTATCCGAAACGTTATCTCAATTTTTGGCAGACAATTACAATATTGAAAGTGAAAAACTTGCAAACATCTATCATCCTTCAATGATAGATATTTATGCCAAAGCCCAAGACCAAATAATCGAGGACGGCAGATGTTTGAAACTTTTGGATAGTCCTGTAATCGGCGCGTTAAAAAATCCTATGGCAATGCGTGTTTTGCACACTTTGCGCAAAACAATCAACAATCTTCTCAAAAAGACAGATGAAAACGGCAATGCACTGATTGATGAAGACACAAAAATTGTAGTTGAAACCGCCCGCGAACTCAATGACTCCAATATGCGTTGGGCAATAGAAGAATATCAAAGAGAGCGTGCAAAAGAAAATAAGGAGTTTGCAAAATTAATGGAAGAACAATTAGGAATAAAAGATGCTTCCGATGCAGACTTAGAAAAAATGCGCCTTTTTATAGAACAATATGACGGTAAACTTGACAAAGTGCCGACAAAAGAAACTAAGCAAAAATTTGAACGTTACAAAAAAGATGTAACTAAATACCGCCTTTGGATAGAACAGAATTGCCAGTGTATTTACACCGGTAAGATAATTAGCATTGCAAATTTGTTTGACGACAATGCCTTTGACATTGAACATACAATTCCGCGTAGCAAATCCTTTGACGATTCATTGCAAAACAAAACCGTATGTGATGCACACTTTAACAGAACCGTAAAGCAAAACAAATTGCCATACGAACTTGATAATTATTCCGACATTTTAAAGAGAATACAACCTTGGAAAGATAAGGTGGAACGTCTTAAAGAAAATGTGGAATTTTGGAAAAATCAGTCTAAAAAAGCGCAGGACAAGAACCGTAAAGACGATTGTATTCGTCAGAGACATTTGTGGCAAATGGAACTTGACTATTGGAAAGCCAAAGTTGAAAGATTTGAAATGCAGGAAGTTACATCAGGTTTTAGAAATAGTCAACTCGTTGATACCCGTATAATTACCAAGTACGCTTTTCACTATCTTAAAACTGTTTTCAATAAAGTGGAGGTTCAAAAAGGCAGTGTTACGGCTGGTTTTAGAAAAATGCTTGGCATTCAGAGTATTGATGAAAAAAAATCGAGGGAAAAACATTCTCATCACGCCATTGATGCCGCCGTGCTAACGCTTATCCCTACTGCCGCACAACGGGATAAAATGTTGGAATTGTTTTACAAAATTCAAGAAGGAAAATATTTAGGAATTAATACACAAAATATTGAAAGTGAACTTAAAGTGGAAATTTTAAAATGTGGTCTGAGGGGCAATGTATCTAATATTGTGCTTTTTATTGAAGACAATATTTTGGTTAATCAAATTTTCGAAGACCAGACGTTGACACCTGCACACCGTAGAAAACGTGTTCGAGGTAAAATTGTTCCTGTAAAAGATGGTGATAACAAAATCGTTTTTGAACAGAATGAGGACGGTTCTTATAAACTTGACAAGCACGGACACCCAATCCCAAAAGCAAAATATTGGATTACTGGTGATAGTTTAAGAGGAAAACTGCATCAGGAAAGTTTTTACGGAGCAATCAGAATGCCCAAATATGATAAAAACGGTACAACGTTATTAAGGAGAAAGGATGGTTCTATTGTAACAGAAGATAGTAATGTTTATGTAATTAGGCGTGAATTGTCGTTCAAAAAAAATGAAAATGACAGCGGTTTTAAGAATTGGGACGAACTTGAAAAGGCGATAGTAGACAAGAATTTGTTTCAAACCATGAAAAATCAATTTGCCGAAAATACATCGTTCAAAGATGCTA
>JAEEXW010000172.1 GCA_016287995.1 Bacteroidales bacterium | reverse complement strand
ATACTTTTCGGTAGTTGCGTAATCTTGTTGTCGCTAAAATTGATATACGGAAGATGTGAAAGTCTACACATATCTTCGGGGATTTCCGTAATTTTGTTGCTATGAGCGTCAAAAATTATAAGAGACTGACAATCACCAATATTAGCAGGAATTTTTTGGATTTCGTTACTCGAAATATCTAACGTTTGCAACCCCATAAAACCGCCCGAACATATAGGAAAATCTGTAATTTTGTTGTCATGAACCGAAAGATTAGTAAGCGTAAAAATCAAGCCAAGATTTTCCGGCAGAGTTTTAAGATTATTTTCGTCCAAAACCAAAACGCCGAGATTTTCCAAACCTGAAATCTCATCAGGGACACTCTCCAAAAGATTTTGCCCGAGATTCAGCATCAAAAGGTTTTTCAATTCTCCGATAGAAGGCGATAACACGCTGATTTTATTCTCGTTAAGCGAAAGATATTGAAGATTAGTAAGTTGTGCTATATCATCAGGAATTTCTGAAATCTCATTATGCCACAAATCCAAAACCTGAATATTAGAAAACATAAAAACCTCAGAGGGTATTTCCGAAAGTTTCTGTTCCGAAAGGTTGAGTTTTAGCACCCTCTCCGGATTTACAATAGCCTCTTCAATACTCGTATATTCGTATGCGTCAGGCAAAAACTCCTCCGCTAAAAGCCCGTTATCGTCAAGATACTGAGGAAGAAGTTTTCCGTTAGAGTCAAACCATTTTTCGTTTTGCGCACTCAACCCACAACAAAACAACGCATTAAAAATTATAACGGTAAAAATTTTTTTCAAGTACATATTACTATTTTAATAATTTAACAAACATAGGCGCGGCACGCCTTTCCCTTTTTAGAAAAAACGTACCGCACCATAAAAATATTGTATTGCACCCTCTTATTCCAAACCAAAAGCATAATATGCCGCCTGACCGCTCGGATAAACGCCGCCGAGATAAACGCCGCCCTTAATTCCGGAGATAATCTTTTCGATGTCGCCGATTGATTTTATAGGCGTATTGTTGATTTCGGTGATGACAAAGCCCTTTCTAACACCTGCACTCAAAAGTTTGCCGGAGCGTAAGTCAGTAACCTGAACTCCATTTCTCAAATCCAATTTTCTAAGGTCGGAATTTGAAAGTTCTTCAAAAGACGCACCTAAAACTTCCATAACTTTTTGTTTGCGCATTGTCACAGTATTTTCAGCATTTTTGAAAGTTATGGTAGAAGTTTTAATTTTGCCGTCCCTTACAAAAGAAACCTCCGCATTGTCGCCCGGACGAAAACGGTTGATTTGCTCTTGAAGTTGTGCAACGGTATTCGTACTTTTACCGTCAATAGAAAGGATAATGTCGCCTCTTTTAAGACCGGCATCACCTGCCGAAGAGCCTTCAAGCACACTTTCTACATAAACACCGTTAATCTTATTCAAATTGTTTTCTTTTGCAACTTCGGGTGTCAAATCCGAAATTCTGATACCAAGCAAAGCCCTTTGAACAGCACCGTATTCCATCAAATCGGCAACCACTTTTTGAACAATACTTACCGGAACAGCAAAAGCGTAACCAGTAAAACTACCTGTCTGAGAGGCAATTGCTGTATTAATTCCCACTAATTGCCCGTTAGTATTGATAAGTGCACCACCCGAATTGCCAGGATTAACAGCCGCATCGGTCTGAATAAACGACTCTATCGCGCCCGCCTTGTGGTCAAGAATGTTAATGTTTCTTGCCTTTGCACTAACAATGCCCGCCGTAATTGTTGAAGTTAAGTTGAACGGGTTGCCGATAGCCAAAACCCACTCGCCTATTTTAAGATTGTCGCTGTTTCCAATAGGAATAACAGTCAAAGAATCCGCCTCAATTTTCAAAAGAGCAATGTCCGTTGCAGGGTCAGTACCTATTAAACGAGCCTCATAACTGCGTCTGTCGTTTAGAACAACTTCAATAGAAGTAGAATTTTCGATAACGTGGTTGTTAGTTACGATATACCCCTCTTTTGAAATTATTACTCCCGAACCCGAAGCCTGAGAAGGCTGTTGCTGCATTTCGGGCAAGCCGAAAAAGTATTGCAAAAAAGGATTGTCGTAACCTTGGTTCTCTTGAACATATTTTGTTTTAACGTGTACTACACCGTCAATACATTTTTCAGCCGCAGCAGAAAACTCAGTAGGCTCAGCCGCAGAATAAACAGCCGGCAACGAAGCAAAACTTGTATTTTCGATTTTTGCTTGTTCTTTTTCAGGCTCCGAACCGCTAAAGGCTTTGGAAATTCCATAGCCGGCAACTCCGCCTAAAAGACCAGTAGCAAAGGCTGCAACCAAAATTTTGAAATTTAATGTCTCTTTCATAATTCATTCCTCCTGTTAAATAATTTTTCTTTTAGTCATTTTTTTTAATCCGCTGCGAAGATAAAGCAGTATTTTTTAATGTCAAAATTATTTAACACGGATTAATATTTTTTGAACGAAGTTTAATGTTAAAGTCAAATTAATAAAATTTGTTTAAAAGGTCTTTATTGAAATGCCAATCAACAGAATATCATCTGTTTGCGGCACGCCGTTAGACCAATTATCTATTGTTTTTTCGATTTCGCAGCGTTGAATATCGGCATTTTCAGTACCGATTTTCACCAAAAGTTCTTTCAAACGTCTTGACTGAAATTTAGTTTCCCTACCACTTTCCGTCTTACCGAACTGATCTATAATTCCGTCAGAAAACATATAAAGAGTCTCTCGTCCTTCAATCGGAATTTCATGGTCTGAAAAATTTCCAATATGGTCTTTGTCAAGTGCTATCGGCATTCTATCAGGTTTTATTTCCGTTATCGCACCATCTTTCAAAATCCACAACGGACGGTACGCACCGGCGTATGAAACCATTTTTTCTTTCGGGTTAAAAATGCAAAGCGCAATGTCAAGACCATCGTGAACCTTTTCTCCGTTAACAGCACTCGACAAAGCCGTAACAAATCTATTTCTGAGCAAATCCAACATAAGAGCCGCATTAACGGTTTCAGGATTGATTTTGGCGACTACGCCGTTCAAAACCGCCGTCCCGAGCATACTCAGGCAAGCCCCCGGAACGCCGTGCCCGGTACAATCGGCAACAGCCACAAATTTCAAGCCGCCGATTTTTGTCGCCCAATAAAAATCCCCGCTGACAATATCCAAAGGCCGCCAAAGCACAAAACTGTTTTCAAACAACTCTTTCATAAAAGCCTTTGAGGGAACGATTGACTGTTGAAGTTCGCCCGCGATTTCAAGATTGCATAGGATATTGGCGTTAGCCATACAAAGAAAATTTTTCTGACGCTCAATTTCCTCGGTCTGGGATTGAAGTTCCTCACTCTGAACGGTGATTTCAAGATTCAACTGCGCAAGTTCGGTGTTGGCAGAAAGTATTGCCTCCCGCTGCTCAAAAAGAATTTTATTACGTTTTCTGTCCTTTATAAAATAGTAAACAAGCAATGCGATTATCACACAACTTCCGGATATGATTATAATCCAAATAAGCATTACAAATTCGTAATGCTCACGCTCCTCATTAAAAAAGCGGTCGTTGTCTTTCAAAGCACCGTCATAACGGCTGATAAAAATATCAATGTCCGTGTTTGAACTCAAAACATCAAGTTTTACGCCGTACTCACTGACGTAAAGGCGGTTGCGCATAACAATTTCGTCTTCAATATATTCAAACCACCTTTGATAATTCTGCGTGCTGAAAAAAAGCAAAACAGAAACCTGCGAAAGCATTTGACGCTGAACTTTTGTAAGACCCGGTTTTCGGGCAAAACTATCCAAAACGTTAAAAGCATAGTCGTAATTGCCGGCCAAAACGCTGTGAGATGCCTTCACGATTTCAAGTTTGTCGTCAAACTCCTTGAAATTCATCATCTCAATGTATTTTTGGCAAGCCTCGTAACAGATAACGCTGCTGTCGGCAAAATTCCAATCCCCAGTCAAAACCGACAATTCGGCATACAGCAACGCCAAATCAAAATTTTCGTTAACCAAATACAAATAATCCGAGGTTTCCTCGCTCAAACACTTCGCTTTCAAGAAATAATCTTTTGCAATATTTTTTTTCAAAGTATCATAAATCCGCGCATCGTTGCTGATACAAAGTCCGATTCCGTAGTAATCCCTCGCAAGATTTTTAACAGAGCCGATACGGGTATCCAAATCCATGGCTTTAACAAAGTAATTTTCAGCGGTTTTGTAAAGTTGAAAGTCGATACAGGAATTTGCAATTCCGCGGTAAACCATGCCGACTTTTGCGGAGTCAGCCTCCTGAGCAAAAAGCCTGAGGGCATACATTGCGGTATCCAAGCCGCGTACGTAATCGCCGATGGCAAAATAAACGTTGCCCATACACATTATAGAATTAGCCATCCCGAGAGAATCGCCCGCAAGTTTATGAAAAAACATTGCATCTTTATAATATTTTCCCGCTTCCAGAAACTGTTTTTTATGATACTTACACCAGCCGACAATATCGGCAGAATTAGCAGCAAGATCTTTTCTTCCGAGTTTTTTGGCAAGACGAAAAGCCATTATCGAATACTGCTCAACCACGTCAAGGTCAGGGTGGTTAACAGCAAGATACTGCATCACATCATATTTTTTGATGTCATCGGGCATGGTTCTTACTGAAAAGGCAAGGCTGTCGAAGACGTCCTTCGGATAGTCGCCCGCCAATAGATTCAACGGCATTATAACAGCAAGAAAAATCCAAACCGTTATAATGCGTATTTTATGTCCGAAAAAATTCAACATCAAAAAAATACTACTCCGTTTTGTGTTTATATTGAAAAAACAGCGCAAACAAAACCGCAACCGTCAAAGCATAAGTTGCAAAAATAAACCACGAAGTTTGCCAGCCTTCCCAAACAGCCATCGGTTCGGTCTCTGAATAAACGTTTGCATTTATGATTTTTTGCGCTATCAAAGTGCCGATTGTTGCACCTATGCCGTTGGTCATCAGCATAAAAAGTCCCTGAGCCGACGAGCGTATGTTTTTGTCGGTCTCCTTGTCAACAAACAGCGAACCTGACACGTTGAAAAAGTCGAAGGCCACGCCATAAACAATGCAACTGAGAACAAACAGCCAAACGCCTCCGCCCGGATTTCCGAGTCCGAAAAACAAAAACCTCAAACTCCAAGCAACCATTGCAATCAAAACTACCTTCTTAATTCCAAATTTCTTTAAAAAGAAAGGTATCAACAAGATACACAAGGTTTCGGAAATCTGTGAAAGCGAAATCAAGATATTAGCGTGTTTTACACCGAAAGTGTCGGCAAATTCCTGTATGTTTTCAAAACTCGTGATAAACGGGTTAGCATAACTATTCGTAATTTGCAAGGCAACACCCAAAAGCATTGAAAAAATGAAAAACATTGCCATTTTTTTGTCGGCAAAAAGTTTGAAAGCGTCAAGACCTAACATCGAAACAAAAGATTTTTTACCGCCTGAGGTTTTGATTTCGCATTTCGGGACAAAATTAGCGTACACGGCAAGCACAATGCCCAAAATTCCAGAAACCAAAAACTGTTTTGAATTGTCCTGAAAGCCCAACAAATCCACAACCCACATCGTAGCGATAAAACCAACCGTACCCCAAACCCTAATCGGCGGAAAATCTTTTACGGTATCCATTCCAGACTTGTCCAAAGCGTTGTAAGCCACTGAATATGAGAGCGAAAGACTTGACATATAAAAACCGATTCCGATGAAAAAACAACCGTACATCGCGGAAAAATTAATTTCGCCGCTGCCAAAATTCCAAACGCCGAGCATTGCAAGCGCACTGATAAAATGGCATATCTGATAAAGTCTCTGCGCCTGAATAAAACGGTCGGCAACCATTCCGATTATAGCAGGGAAAAACAGCGATACAATGCCCTGTGTCGCATAAAAAGTACCGATATTTTCTCCGTAACCGTTTTTACCAAGAAAAGTTCCCATTGAGGTAAGGTATGCTCCCCAAACGGCAAATTGGAGAAAATTCATTACTGATAGTTTTATCTTCATAAGTTTCATAAAAATTTTAAAAGCCAAAAATAAAGACTTTTTATCACTTACGCAAAAAAAAATAAAAAAACCGGAGCAAAACATTTAAGTTTTACTCCGGTTAAGATATAATTAACAAATTTTTTTATTTTTTGTTTGCAGAAGTTTCTTCGCCTTTGAATTTTTTGAGCAAGTCAAAGGTAATCGGCGAAGCGATACATACTGACGAATAAGTACCGACAATAATACCAAGCAACAACGCGAAGACAAATCCTCTGATTACCTCACCACCGAAAATAAAGATTACGAGCAATACAAACAATGTCGTAACTGAGGTGTTGACGGTACGGCTCAACGTAGAGTTGATTGCAAGGTCGATATTGGTTTTCAAATCTCTATTGGTGTGAAGCCCGATAAATTCTCTTACACGGTCAAACACAACCACGGTATCGTTGATAGAGTATCCGACAATCGTCAAGATAGCCGCAATAAACGACTGATCG
>JAEEXW010000171.1 GCA_016287995.1 Bacteroidales bacterium | reverse complement strand
CCTCTTAAATATGCCGCCGGCGGTGCATTTGCGTTGGCTTTGTATTCTAAACTTGATTCTTTAAAAGGTATTAATACGAATGTTCTGCAAACCGTGAATTATATTTTGGGAAATAATCCCAGAAAATTTTCCTTTATCGTTGGTTTTGGAGACCATTATCCTCAAAAACCTAATCAACCCAACTATTTTCGCTCTGATGCCGGCAGTGCAGAGGCTGCATACGCAAGTGGAAATAACACGAAATACCGTCAATTAGGAATGATGGTAGGCGGCTCTATGAACGGAGGAAATTATGATGACAGTTTTTCTAATCCGCAATCATACGGTGGTATAGATTTTAACGCACCCTTTGTGGGAGCATTAGCATACATACTTGAACAAATGTCGCCGGTGGACATGTCTAAGGTAACATTGAGAATGCTTTTGTTAAAAAAACAGCCTTCAAAAACAGTTTATCAATTAGGGGAAAAATTAGAAGCCTCTGACGGTGTTATAACAGCAGTCTATTCTAACGGCACTACGCAAGACGTTCAGATTTTAAATTCTATGGTAACAAATTTTTCGTCGGAAAAAGGCGGCACTTATGCACTTGCAGTCTCTTATTTAGGTAAATTCGTAACTTATCATATTGATGTTGTGAAAAAAGAAACCGGAATAAAATTTATAAGAAAACCCAAGACGGAATATTTAACGGGTGAAGATTTTTTCTCGGATACAGCAGTTTTGCAGTTGTCATACAACGACCAAAGTTATGACGAGATATTATTGACCGATGATATGGTTTCGGGTTTTAACAGCGATACTACCGGCAATTACAACATCGAAATCAATTACAAAACTTGGACATTGCCGTTAGAGATTACAGTCTTGAAAATGCCAATCATTTCAGCCGAAATTTATCAAATTCCTGAAAAAACTAAATATTACCCTTGGGAGAATTTGGATATTTCCGGTGGTAAAATTCACATTATGTATAAGGATTCAACAGAAGACGTTTTGGATATAACGGAACAAATGATTAGCGGTTTTGATACTTCAACGCCCGGTAAACAAACCGTTTACGTAAATTATTCATGGATAAAACTCGGATACGAAGTTGAAATCGTACAACCTGAGACTCCCATAAAAACTGCCGACATTGAGCCGATAAAAATTTTCAGTTACGGTAATACGATAAGGCTTGAAAATATAAACGGCAAAGTAGATGTTTACAATATTTCCGGCAGAAAAGTTTTTTCAGGCGTTGATGTTAATGAAATTTTCATCAGAAAGACCGGAATCTATATCGTTAAAACAAGCAAAATAACCAAGAAGGTCTTCATTAAATAAAAGACAAAAAAAGAACTCTGAAATATTTCAGAGTTCTTTTTTTGATTGGTGCCCCAGACAAGACTTGAACTTGCACCCACTAATGCGTGGACATGCCCCTCAAACATGCGCGTCTACCAATTCCGCCACCAGGGCTGTTGTAGTATCGTTTGTTTCATTAAGACGGTGCAAAGGTATAGCGTTTTTTCCAATTCTCCAAATTTTTTTTAATATTTTTTCAAAAAAAAATTCAACAGATTAAATTTCAATCACTTTCCATGGGTGTCCGATTTCTCATAAATGAGGTTTTGCTCGGAATAAATCACCGCTTTCGTGCGCTGGTCAATCAACGAATTAACAGAGTTCTGCATTTTGTCAAGTTGGAAACGCGTATTTTTTAAACCCGACTCCATTTCGCGGCGTATTTCTTCAAGGCTGACTTTCTCTTCATAAAGTGCCTCAAACATTCTTTCAAGTTCGATAGTGTTGTTTTTCATCTTTGCAAGTTGCAAAAGCATATCTTGCAGTTTCTTTTCAAGATTAGAATTTGCAATGGTTTGGATATAATAATTCTGTTTCGATTGTTCCAAAAGCGTTTTATAATTTTCGATTTCGGCATTTTTTTTATAACGGGTGTAAACTCCGAGCGCAAAAGCCGTCAAAAACAAAAGGAACAAAAGTACAAAAACAATTACCGTCCACGCCTTACGCTCCGAAGACCACGTTTTATACTCAGTGTCAAGTTTTTTTGAAATTTCGTAAAAAGTCATAACCGCTAAAATCAAAAAAGACCCACGGCGCATATTAACTACACACCATGGGCAAACTACTAAAATTTATGTTCAATTATTAAAAAAACTCCTCTACTCCATAGAAGCCGCTTGCTGCATAGGACGTTGAGCCTCATCAGCATTAGTAACAGGCTCTTTTTCAGCCATTTTTTGTTTCAAAGCATCCAAATCCGAAACCGAAGCGTTGCTGATTGCTTTTGTTTCGTCAACTTTTGACTCAATAGCCTTTGTTTCCGACATTTTTGCTTTCAAGGCTGCTAAATCCGACGAAGCCTGAACACTACCACCAATTGCTTTGAGTGCACTATCAATATCGCGTTCGTTGCTATCCTGAGCAATTTCAAGATATGAATCCGCCAAAGCCTCCTGCTGATCAACTTTTTCTTTCATTTTTTCCAACATCGCAATCGTGTCAGAAGAGTCTATGCCGGAGAGTTGTTTGTTGAGGTTAGCCGTAGCCTCCGCAACTTTTGACCTCGCTTTAAGCATTTTAGCCTCAGATTTCCACTTGTCAATATTGGTTTTCAGAGTTTTAACAGCGTCTTGAAGTTTGTCGGCTGCACCTTGATATTTCCGATAGTTAGCCTCCAAAACGGGCAACTCCTGAGTCTTCTGACTTTTCTTTTCAAGGCACTGTGTAGCCAACTTGTCTGCCTCTTCCTGAGACATTTTGCCGGTTTCAGCCGCCTTCAAAAACATCATCGCCTTGTTTTCGTAATCAACAGATTCTTGTTTAGCCTTTTCCAAAGCGTTTTTTGCAGAAATTGCGCTTGCCTTTACCTCTGCCAAAGATTTCATACTTTGGTCGAGTTTGCTTTCAAGTTCTCTGATGCCTTCGGCTGTCATTTTAACGGGGTCTTCAAGGCTGTCCATAGCGTCGTTAACCTCAGATTTACCCCATCTGAATAATCTTTGAAATATTCCCATACTAATTTTAATTTGCGTTTATTAATTTACCGCCCAAATATAATGATTTTTTTCAACATACAAAACTTTTTTTGAAACTTTTTTCAAAATTCCACGGCAATTCCAGCCTTTATATATTTCTTTGAGCCGAAAAACATACCGCCAAAGCCAAAAGCCGCTCTTACGGGGGCAAGCCTGCCGCTTTCAAGAAAAAACTCCGGCATAAAAACCGGAGTTTTTTCTTTTGTCATATAACCGGATGAAAACCATAAGGCGGGCATAATTCTTTTTTTCCCGAAAGGACGTATCCTGAGCGATGCATCAAAAAAAATATCTGCACCATTGTAAGCACTTGCTCCGAAACCCGTACCAAACGAAAAATGGTTTTCCAAGTTATAAATATAGTCAAAAGAACAAAATTTATAACCGAAAGCCGCTTTGCCCGTAAACCAGCCGTCATCGCTTTGGGCGGAAACGCTGCACGAAAAAAGAACAATCAAAAAACAAAGTACAAACCTTGTCTTCATACAATTAAAATCCGATGTTGAACCCTACAAAAGCGGCTACGTCATCTGCCTGCGGATTGTAACCGAAAGCAGTGTAAACCGGCAGACGGAAATTGTCAGTAATTTTGATTTCCTTTGCAACTTTTACGCCGAGGTTAACAACGTTGAAACCGTCGTGCGTACCCGTACCGTCGCCATACCAAGTAGAAGGATTGAAAACCATTCCCGCAAAAGGACGAAATTCAACGCCTTTTACATCAGCCGTATAGCCGAGTTCAAAATACGTTCCGTAAGCGTTTTTGGTAGCCTCATCAGGGTCATCGTCTTCCAACCAATATTTCTTGTCGGCACCGTAGAACAGAATGTTGAACGAAGCGTCAAGACCAAACTCGCTGACCCAGTCAACGGAAAATTCTAAGGCATGTGCCGTTTCGTCTGACTTATAATTGCCATATTTCGGGGCATCGGGCGAAAAACTGTCTTCTTGCGAAAAATAATCCGTCAACGTAAAACTTACTTGACCAGCAGTATAAGATGCGTAAATGTCAAACTCTTTTAACACGCCGTTAAAATCCGTGCAATTACAAAGTCCGAGAGTAAAATTACCCGCAGAAAAATCCAAATACGGTTGGAAATTAGCACCGTGCAAAATCAGGTTGCCCCTCCAAACATACGCACTTGTAAAGTCAAAACCACCGTTGAATGTAACGCCGGAGGTTTCCTGTATTTCAAAATCCTCGTCATCCCCTTGAGCAAAAGCCCCGAATGACATCAATGCTGCACACGCAAATGTTAAAACTATTTTTTTCATAATTTAATTTTTCTTTTAAATTGTTATACTGCATAAAAAAACTATTCCGTTTTAAAGAATTTCATTAATTCTGTCAAATTTTCTGAAAGTTCAGAAAGCGTATCGCTGTTATCCGACATTTTTTTAGATAATTGAGCAAACTGCTGTGTTGTAAGATTGAAACGCTGAACGGCAGTGTTAATCTGATTGCTGCCCAAAGCCTGTTCCGAACAAGAGGCGGCAATTTCTTTCAACAAAACGGCTGTTCTTTCAATATCAGGCAAAACTGAGGCAAAGGCCTCACCCGTATCTTTTGCAATCGCCTGACCGTCTTTGCTGACAACATCAATCTCTTTGGCTGCTAACGCACTGCGCTCGGCAAGTTTTCTAACCTCGGCTGCAACCACGGCAAAACCTTTTCCGTGTTCGCCCGCTCTTGCCGCCTCAACTGCCGCATTAAGAGCAAGAAGATTGGTCTGAAAAGCAATTTCGTCAATGATTGAAATTTTTTCTGCAATAAGATTCATCGCTTTAACGGAATTGTCAGCGGTACGACTGCAATTCTGAATCGTTTGAGAAGTTTTAAAGGCAATTCTCTCAGTTTCTTTTGCGTTTCCGTCGTTCTGACCGATTGAAGCTGTAATCTCTTCCATCGAAGATGAAACTTCCTCTGCCGAAGAGGCTTGGTCGTCAGCTGCTTCACTCATCTGACGGCTCGCCGAATTAAGCTCAAAACTTGCCGAAGAAATCTTTTGTGAACACTCCGAAATCGACCTTATTATATGATTAATATTGTCAGACAAATTAGCCATCGAATTTTGCAACATCCCGATTTCGTCATCCGTTTCGATTTTTTCTATCTTAACATTAAGATTGCCTTCCGAAAGCTCCGTTGCCGCACGGATACCTCTTTTTAGAGGTTCAACCAACGTTTTCTGCATAACGGCAACCGTTATAAAAATCACAAACAGAGAAATCAGCAAACCGATGATTACCATCAACCTCGTAGAAAACAGCGAAGTGTCGATTTCAAAAGCCGTACTATCAACCAACCCCGAAATAAGTTGCGAAATTTTAAAGCAGAAATTATAACCTTCAAGACTTTTATCACTGATTGTGTGCATATTGGTAAAAGCAATCACTGAATTTTCGGTATATGATTTCACCAATTCGGTTAATTGTGAATATTGAGAGTTGATTGTAGACATTTCTGCATTAGGCGCAGTTTGGCTAAGCCGTGAAAGTAATCTCGAAATTTGCGTACCGTATTTATCAAAATACCCTTCAACATCAAGAGAATCCATCGGAGTAGCATTATAAATAAGCCTTGAAACTCTTTCAGCAAGTACAGCCGAGATGTCATACCCCCTGTTACTGATAGTTAAAAGATTGTTTATCAATTCTCCCCTTAGAGCAAGAATATCGTCCCAAATAGCCAAACGTTTGTCGTTAGCATGCCACGCTGTTAAGAAAATCTGCTGAAAATCACTTCTGACACCTTCAAGCCCGCGCAACCAAATACGCACACTATCGTCCAAAGTTTTATCATTAAGAAGCCCCCTTAACGTATCCAAATACGCAGCCGCTTCCGACATATATCCAAGATTATCTTGAAGTTCGTGCTCTGTACGGTCTCTAACATACTCCTCCACTTCAAGAACAGCCAAATAACTCGTTTCGTCAGTGGCATCGCACATTTTAACAATTTCCAAATACTTGTTTGCTAATTGATTGGCATGAGAATTAACGGTTGTAGTCTTTACAATCATAATGATTGCAGTAATCAGCAATGGGATAGCAGCCATACACAAACCCATTATAACCTTGCCTTTCAAAGTCCGCCTTGTAAAAAGATTTAATAAATTCTCCATATTTAGATTGTTTTTTTAATAGAACCGTACGAAAAAAATAACACAAATATTTTGCCTAATAATAGTAAAAGAAAGTTAAATACAAAAAAAACACCGTTTCGAAAAAACACGAACCGGCGTTTTGATTTTTGCTGATAAGTGGGAAGTGATGGATTCGAACCACCGAAGTCGTAGACAACAGATTTACAGTCTGCCCCATTTGACCGCTCTGGAAACTTCCCAAATAGTCTCTAACAAAATTGCGCTGCAAAGGTAAAACTTTTTTTTTGAAAAACAAAAATTTTATGCAACTTTTTTTTGTTTTTTTCACAGCAACTCGTCTCTGGACGCGTCCATTCGTATAAAAATGAACAGTAATATCGTAAAAG
>JAEEXW010000170.1 GCA_016287995.1 Bacteroidales bacterium | reverse complement strand
CGACCCTGAAAATCAAGAGTTTAAAATTTTCAACGACTGCCGCAACGTATATTCTACGGTAGAAGGCAAAAACCGCAACCTTTGGATTGGAACGCAAAACTACGGACTTTTTTACATGGATTTGGCAACCGAAAAAATGTGGAATTTTTCCAAAAAGGAAGGCAACGCCGAAGGCCTTATCAGCGATAATATTCACTCAGTTTTTTACGACAAAGACAAAAACCTTTGGCTCGGAATTTTTCAAGGCGGCCTTAACTTGATGAAACCTAAGCCACTTTTTCTCGGTGCCGGCAATCGAGGTTTAGACTCAGGAAAAGATTTGCAACACCCTGTTTTAGGGCTTTGTTGTATCACTAACGACGTGGTTTATGCGGCAACCGACGGCGGCGGAATCAAAATTTGGGACACCGAAAATAATATTTTTCAAAACATCACGGCTGGCTCTAACGGCTTAAAAACCGATGTCATACGCTGCATTTTCAAAGACCATAATTCGCGGATTTGGGTCGGAACATATTTGGAAGGTCTCTGCGAATATTTTCCTCAAAAAGACAAATTCTCCGCATACAAACATTCCGCTTCGGACAAAAACTCGCTCAGCCACAACGACGTTACGGCGATAACAGAAGACCGTCTCGGCAACCTCTGGATAGGCACTAACGGCGGCGGTCTCAACCTATTAAACAAGGAAAACGGCACTTTTACAGTTTTTGCCAAAGACGTTAAAAATCTTGACAACTCACTGATTAACAATCACATCGTCTCACTTTACGTGGACCATCACGGCTACCTTTGGATAGGCACTTATTGGGGCTTGTCAAGAATGGATCCGGTGAGAAAAGAATTCAAAAATTACGGTCAGAACGATGATTACAACTCGTATAACTGCATGATTGAAGACTCAAAACAGCGTTTCTGGGCGGGAACAAACAACGGTCTGAAACTTTTTAACCCGGAAGACGGCAGTTTTAAGTTTTTCACAACAAAGGACGGTCTGCCTAACAACACCGTCAACTCCATAGAAGAAGACGAGTTCGGAAACCTCTGGCTCAGTACCAACAAGGGCGTTTGCAGGTTCAATTACGAAAAAAACAGCGTCGCAAATTATTTTGCCGATGACGGACTGTATTCAAACGAATTTATCAGAAATTCTTCTACAAAAAGCGAACAAGGTGAAATCTTTTTCGGCGGAATCGACGGAATCACAAGATTTTTTCCAAAAGATATAAAAAACAAAGATTTTGTGCCGACGGTTGTAATAACGGATTTTTTGGTTTTTAACCGCAGCGTAAAACCCGGCGCAGAAGACGGAATATTGGAAAACGCAATCGCTGAAACCTCTGAGATAACGTTAAAAGAAGAAAACAACAGTTTTACAATCGTCTACCGCGCTTTGGATTTTTGTCAGCCGCAAAAAACGATTTACGCCGTAAGAATGAAAGGTTTCAACGATGAATGGACACAATACGGTTATCAAAAAAATTCGGCGGATTATACAAATTTGGACGCGGGCGTTTACTGGTTTGAAGTGAAAGCCTCTATTGACGGCGAAAATTTTTCAAAGCCCGCCGTCCTGAAAATCACCGTTTTAGCCCCAGTCTGGAAACGCTGGTACATGATTTTACTTTACTTCTTGTCGGCGTTTTTTATCATGCTTGTAGTTTGGCAAAAATATCGTCAATACGAAATTGAAAAACACGAAACCGAAATCGACAAAACACGGTTAAGACTTTTCACGGACATTTCGCACGAATTTAAAACTCCGTTAACACTGATTATCAGCCCGTTGGAGGGTATGCTTTATGACAATGCCATTGACGGGGGAATCAAAAACCGATTGTCGGTAGTTTACCGCAACGCGCAACGGCTGCTCAGAATGGTAAACGAAATAATGGATTTAAGAAAACTTGACAACAACAAGACCGTTTTTCGCCCGAAAGAAAACGATTTAGTTGAGTTTATCGGGGACGTTTGTGCTAATTTTCAGCCGTTTGCGCAGAAAAACGGAATCGACTTTTCGTTCAAAAGCGATTTGAAAACTTTCAACGCGTTTTTTGACAGCGAATTAATCGATAAAATAATGTATAATTTACTTTCAAACGCTTTTAAATTTACGCCGAAAGACGGGAAAATTTCGGTTTCTGTAAAAAAAGCGGACAAAAATTTTTCTGACAACATCGTTATCATCGTTGAAGACAACGGTTGCGGAATTAAAGAAGAAAATTTGGAGAAGATATTCGACAGATTTTTTCAAGGCGGGACGTCGCAGTTGCAGCAAGGCACTGGAATAGGGCTTTATCTGACCAAAAAGTTTGTGGAAATGCACCACGGAATTATCAGTGTTTCAAGCAGTTTGGGCAAAGGAACGGCTTTTACGGTTATGCTTTCCAACGGCAGGGAGTTCAAAAGTTTGTCAAAAGAAAACGAAAATTACGCACACATCAAATACGACATTCTCCCCGAAGAAAATCCGCTGCCCGAAACCGAAAATTCCGGCACTTTGTCAACTATTCTTGTTATCGAAGACAACGAAGAAATCCGCACTTATTTAAAAGAACTTCTCGGCAAAAATTACGATGTAAAAACAGCGGAAGACGGTGAAAAAGGTCTTGAAACTATCAAACAAACTCTGCCCGACTTAATCATCACGGATATTATGATGCCCAAAATTGACGGCATAACACTGACAAAAACCATTAAAAACGACCTCGAAACATGCCACATTCCTGTTATCATGTTAACGGCAAAAGGCACTGAAAACCAAAGAATAGAAGGACTCGAAACCGGTGCAGACAGTTATATACCCAAACCTTTTAACCCCAAACACCTTTTAGTAAGAGTTTCAAAACTCTTGGAATTAAGGAAAACGCTGAAAGAAAAATTTTCGGGCGAGATAAAATTTGAAGCCGAACAAACCGCCGTAACCGTACCCGACAGAGACCTTTTGAAAAAAGTAACCTCGGTAATAAAAACACGACTTGCCGACTCTCAACTCTCGGTAGAAACACTTTCGGAAGAAGTCGGACTTTCACGCGGACATCTTCAAAGAAAACTCAAAAACTTAACAGGACAAAATCCTAACGAATTTATCCGCCTTATCCGCTTAAAACAAGCAGCAGAAATACTTGCTACTAAGGACGTTACGATTTCAGAAGTGGCTGACATGGTGGGTTTTTCGTCGCAGAGTTATTTCTCTACTGCGTTCACAAAACAATTCAACATTTCGCCTTCGCAATATGTGGAAAACAACCGTAAAGGCGAAAAACAGGCTTAAAAATACTTGGATTTTTTTCGATTTTAAATTAAATTCTAAAAATTTTTATATATTTTTGTTACAGTTAAATATTTCATTTTTAATGGTTTAACAAAAATTTTACAAAAAAATATTTTTCGACCGTTTTTTTTAGTCGAAAAATGTATTTAAATTTGCAGCGTTATTAATGAAATTAAAATTACTTTAACGATGATCGTAACAAGAATTTTCGATTTATTAGAAAATGCGTGTGAAAATTTTCCACGCAAAGATTGTCTTGCCTCAAAAGTAGACAACAAATGGAATCTTGTAAGCACCGAGGAATACAAAAGAACGGCGGAAATACTTTCTTACGGTCTTTTGGCTTTGGGCGTTAAAAAAGGCGACAGAATAGCCTCTGTCTCCAATAACCGTCCCGAGTGGAACTTTTTGGACATGGCAATCGCCATGACGGGCGCAATTCACGTTCCCGTTTATCCCACTATCAGCAGCAAAGATTATGAGTTTATGCTCAATCACAGCGAGTCAAAACTCGTCTTTATATCCGACGCGGTGGCACAAAGACGTGTCAGCGCGGTAAAAGACAATATCAAAAGTCTTGAAAAAATCTACTCTTTCAACGAAATAGAAGGCGTTGCAAACTGGAAAGAAGTCTACGACTTAGGCCTTAAAAGCGAAGTATACTACAAAGACGAACTCGAAAAAATCAAACAGTCAGTCAGCGAAGACGACGTTTGCTCTATCATCTATACTTCGGGAACAACCGGCTTGTCAAAAGGCGCAATGCTTACCCACAAAAACTTTTGCAGCAATTTTCAAGGTACATGTTCTATTTTAGGACTTGACCACACACACAGGGTTTTGTCGGTTTTGCCGCTTTGCCACGTTTACGAAAGGTGCTTTTGCTATATGTACCAATTCTTGGGAATCGGTATTTATTACGCACAAAACCTCGGAACCATTGTCCGCGACCTCTGCGACATCAGAGCAAACGGCTGCAACACCGTGCCGAGGGTTACGGAAAAAATCGTTGAAGGAATTATGAAAGAGGGCGCAAAATTCACCGGCATCAAGAAAAAAATGTTTGACAAAGCCGTTGAACTCGGCCGCCGCTTTGAACACAACAACGCCAACGGCTGGTTTTATAATCTCGAACTCAAAATTCTTGACAAATACGTTTACAAGCATTGGAGAGAGGATTTCTTCGGTGGCGCAATGAAATTTTTGGGCTGTGGAGGCGCGGCAATTTCGCCGAATATGAGCCGTATGCTTTGGGCAGCAGGTATTAAGGTCTGCGAAGGTTATGGTTTAACAGAGACTTCGCCAATCATCGCACATGCCGATGTCAATCATCATAGATTTTCGTCCGTAGGTCCTGTTGTCAGCAACGAAACAGTAAAAATTGACGAAGAGGACGGCGAAATTTTAGTAAAAGGTCCAAACGTAATGAAAGGCTATTACAAAAACCCCGAGGCAACGGCAGAGGTTATGACCGAAGACGGATTTTTCCGCACCGGCGACATCGGCTATATTTCGGAAAAAGGTAATTATCTATATATTACGGACAGAAAGAAAGACGTTTTCAAGACCTCGTCAGGAAAATATATCGCCCCACAAATGATAGAAGGCAAATGCAAAGAATCACCTTATATTTCGCAGGTTTGCATTATTGGCGAAAGTCAGAAATTTGCCTCGGCAATAATTTCGCCGGATTTTGAAGCGCTGAAAATTTTCCTTAAAAACGAAGGCGAGCAAAAAGAACTTTCAAACAAGGAAATAGTTGAAAACGAAAAAGTTATAAAACTTATTGACGCAGAAATTCAAAAAGTAAACAAGACTTTGGGAAAAGTAGAGCAGATTGCAAAATTCAGACTCGTACCTGAGGTTTGGTCGTCAGAAACTGGCGAACTTACTCAAACCCAAAAACTTAAACGCAAAGTTGTAAGTCAAAAATACGAATACATTTTCAACGAAATCTACGGTTTGGAAACGGTATAAAAAATTAAACGGGGCTGTCTTTTAGTCAGTCCCGCTTTTATTATCAATAACCTCAATAAATTCAGGGTATTTGTCCGAAAGTTTTATCATTATCGTATCTCCGTCTTTATATTCGTCGTAAATCAGGAAGTCTACTTCCCTTTCCTTAAAGACTTCTTTTCCGCTTTTATCACGAAATTTTAAATCAAAAAAATAACTTTTATAATTCTTTCCAAATTTCCATTCATCGTTAATATGCTTATGGAGAACGGCTTCAACGGTATATGATTCTTTATCAAACTTTTCTCTAAATTTCTTTGTACCAAAAATATAAGATATTATCAATACTACGGCACAAACGAACACTAAATACGCTATATAGAGGTTATGTCGCGTCTCAGAGATTTTAGATTGGGTCATTACTAAATATACAATGGCTGCGACTAAATCCAGCACTACCGCTATTTTGAAATGTTGGGAATACATATCCCCGCCAGATGCCATCAAAAAGTAATTTATGACAGCCAATACTAAGCCTAATATTAAAGGTAATATCCAAAACATAATTATATTTTTTTGCAAAAATAATGTTTTTATAAAAAAACAGCAAAAAAAAGAGCCGCAAAAGTTTTGCGGCTCATATTTTTATTCTTTTTTAGTTAAATATCCACGACCCAAAATACCACCATCGATTCGGGCATAATCACAGCTCTGAGTATAATATCTATAACCTTCCTCAGGTCTCTCATATTCTGTACCGTTGCCGCCGACCAAGTTTACACAACCTTCAAACATCGGTGAAGCGTAATTATAATTTGCAATTGAATGTGTAGTCCATTTGTCGCTGACATATATTGTGGTCAAATTATAACAACCTGAAAACATATAGTTCATCTCCCTTACATTTCTTGTATCAAAACTACTCAAATCAAGAGTTTTAAGACTTGTACAAGTGTGAAACATAGATTTCATAGAAGTAACAGCCCTCGTATCCAAGTATTGAAGATTGACAATTTCTTTTAAATTAATAAAGTCACTGAACCAATAATCGCATGAAGTCGGCCAATACTGCTCGAATGATTTGTCAAAAACAACTTTCGTAACATGATGAGCAAAAGGATTACACGTATAACCGGTTAAATATGAATAATCTATGCAAGCGTTTTGTGGTATTTGGTTATTGAAGTAAAAAGTCAATACACCGTTATCAAATACGACATACGGACGTTCGTTATAAGCGATAGCGTTCAATACGACGGGTTTTTCACCTTTGCGTGTAAAAACTCCCGGTGCTGATACTCCGCCGTCAATTTTAGCATATTTA